>NZ_NQFP01000024.1:0-139605 GCF_002271665.1 Terribacillus sp. 7520-G
GAATCTTCTTTTGGAAGATTCTTTTTTGTGTCTGAAAGTATTTGCAGGATGTCAATAACAGAAGTTTTTTATCGAAATCATTGGAAGCGATTGCAAAAATACCTGATGGAATGATGATTTTTTTAGTAAAAAGCGTTTGTTTACTGCTGGCCGGGGTATATAAAATAATTTTTGGCTTTTTTAAACAAAGCCCTTTACATTCTCAAAAAAAGGATTAATATAGAGTGAGTTTGATTTTAAACGAAAAGGAGAATGTCTGTTGGGTAATCCAACTTCTACATCTGAGCAAACGTTGTTTCGTATCTCTTGGCCACTGTTTATTGAATTGGCCCTTCATATGGGAATGGGTATCGTTGCTACACTGATGCTGAGTCATTACTCAGATTTAGCTGCTGCCGGAGTCGGCGTAGCCAATCAGCTGATTAGCATTTTTATTTTGGTTTTTAACGTCACGTCTATTGCCTCCATGATCATCATCGGCCAGAAGCTCGGTGCGGAAGATTTGGCGCATGCCCGGCAGACAGCCCGGACAGCATTCGGCATGAACTTCTGGTTCGGTTTGATCGTTTCTGCTGTCGTCGTATTGTTCGGTTCAGTATTTCTTGGTTTCTTCGATTTGAAAGGTGATACGCTTGCATATGCGACTACCTTTGTGAAAATAAGCGGGGCATCTTTGTTTTTGGAATCTTTGTCCTTGACGCTGAGTGCGATCCTGCGTGCCAATGGCCGTACAAAAGTATCCATGGTCGTGGCGGTCTTGATGAATGTATTGAGTGTGATAGGTTATATAGTAGCGATTTTTGGGTTGTTCGGTATGCCGGTGACGGGAGTTATCGGAGTATCTTGGACAATCGTCATTGCCCGTATTTTTGCGGTGGTTGTATTGTTCTACTTTGTTTCTCGTTTCTTGGCGATTCGCTTCACCGGAACGAATCTGATCAAGATGCATGTGAAAGATATCAAGGATATCCTTGTCATCGGTGTGCCATCAGCGGCGGAAAATCTTTCTTACCAGTATTCCCAAATTGTCATCACGGCAATCGTGGCGAATTTCGGGGATGCTTCCCTGGCAGCGCGTGTGTATATCAATAATATTTCCATGCTCTGCTATTTGTTCACCATGTCCATTGCCGAAGGTACGCAGCTGCTTGTGTCCCGCTATATCGGAGGCGGGCAGTTCGATAGGGCGCTGAAGCGCGGATTGCGCACTTTGAAGATTGCCATGATTGCATCTTTCATTGTTTCCATGGCCTTCGCTTTGACAGGTGCGCCCATCCTGCAAATGTTCACCGAAGATCCCGCTATTTTAGCGGTAGGGATCCCGATTCTTTGGGCGGTCGCGTTCACCGAACCTGGCCGCGCGATGAATATTGTGTTAATGAGCTCCCTTAAATCGGCAGGTGATGCAAAATTCCCTGCTGTCATCGGTGTCATCAGCATGTGGGGGGTTGCTGTACTCTTCAGCTATATACTGGGCGTATCCTTCGGTCTCGGATTGCTTGGAGTCTGGATTGCAATGGGGATCGATGAATGGTTCCGCGGGATATTTGCTTATCGCAGATGGCGTTCCCGTCCTTGGGAAAAGAAAGCACAAGCAGCAGTCCCGGAAACTGCTCTTACATGATTATAGAAGAAAGGCATCGACTTCAGGTCGGTGCCTTTTTGTTATGAAAATGTTAAGTTAAATAAATATATGAATAAATTGTTTTTTTCGGTTGATTTAAGTTGAATGTAGAGGGTCTTACTGTTATGATAATCCTGCAAGAGGAATTTTTTTTATAGCAAGTGGGACAATATATGACATACCGGGACATTTTTGACCCATTTGGCTTTAGTAAAGAAGGGGTATGTTATGCGATCAATAATTGATCTACAAAAAAAGCTTTTCCCTGATGTCCTGACAATTATGCAGCGAAGATACGGCATCCTGCAATTCGTTAAGACAATGGGACCGCTGGGACGTCGCACCCTTGCTGAAAACATGAATCTTGCAGAACGGGTAGTCAGAGGTGAAATCGAGTTCCTGCAGAACCAAGGATTGATCTACACGACGACAAAAGGAGTGCAGATCACCGAGGATGGACTTGAAGTTCACGAGCAATTGAAAGCTTTTATGCTTGAAGCCTCTGAAATAAGTGTTTTGGAACAGCGTGTCCGGGAAACACTAGGAATAGATAATTGTATTGTCGTCCCCGGTAATAGTGATACCCAGGATTGGGTAAAACAAGAGATGGGAAAACGGTGTGCCCAGCTTCTGGAAGGGATGCTGCATCCGAACTACACGGTTGCAGTGACGGGAGGCACCACGATGGCAGCGCTGGCAGCAGCGATGCCGCCGATACATACAGCTGAGAATGTCATGTTCGTGCCTGCACGCGGAGGTATCGGCGAGCAGGTGGAAAACGAAGCGAATACGATTTGTGCGGCCATGGCAAAACGTGCCAGAAGTCAGTACAGACTGCTGTATGTTCCTGATCCGATCGGGGAAGAATCTTATCAGACAATTATCGAAGAGCCTTCCGTCAAGGAAGTCCTGTCCATCATCAACCGTTCGAATGTGGTCATCCACGGTATCGGTGACGCCATGACGATGGCGAAACGGAGACGGACGCCTGCACCGCTTGTTGCGAAAATCCAAAGTGGTGTCGCAGTAAGTGAGGCATTTGGTTATTACTTCGATGCTGAGGGGAATGTGGTCCATCGTGTACGGACGGTCGGATTGCAGCTTGAGGACTTGGATAAAGCAGAACATGTAATAGCTATTGCAGGCGGTGCCTCGAAAGCTCGTGCAATCGCCTCATATTTCAAACTGGGACAGAACAATATCCTGGTGACCGATGAGGCGGCAGCGAACCAGTTAATAAAGGATCATCAGACCCTTTAATCATTCAGTTATTACAAGGAGGAAATTTTCATGACAGTAAAAATTGGTATTAACGGTTTTGGACGTATTGGACGTAACGTATTCCGTCAAGCGCTTGCTAACAGCGAAGCAGAGGTAGTTGCAATCAACGACCTTACAGATGCGAATATGCTTGCCCATTTGTTAAAGTATGATTCTGTACACGGTATCCTTGATGCAGAAGTATCTGTCAACGGCTCTAACCTGGTTGTTGATGGTAAAGAGATCAAAGTTCTTTCCGAGCGCGATCCTGCTAACCTTGGCTGGGGAGACCTTGGTGTGGAAGTAGTAGTTGAATCTACTGGTATTTTCACAAATGGTGAAGATGCGAAGAAACACGTTGAAGCTGGAGCGAAAAAAGTCATCATCTCTGCACCAGCAAAAGGTGAAGACCTTACTGTCGTTATGGGTGTCAACGAAAACAGCTATGACCCAACTGAGCATACTGTACTTTCAAACGCTTCTTGTACTACTAACTGCTTGGCTCCGGTTGCAAAAGTACTTCATGATGCATTCGGAATCAATCGCGGTCTAGTGACAACAGTTCACGCGTACACTAACGACCAGCAAATCCTTGACCTGCCGCACAAAGACTACCGTCGTGCACGTGCTGCAGCTCAAAACATCATCCCGACGACTACAGGTGCTGCGAAAGCTGTATCCCTAGTATTGCCTGAATTGAAAGGTAAATTGAACGGTATGGCTATGCGTGTGCCAGTAGCTGATGCTTCCATCGTCGACTTGGTTGCCGAACTGGACAAAAACGTGACTGCCGAGGAAGTTAACGCTGCTTTGAAAGAAGCTGCCGAAGGCGAACTTAGCCACGTTCTTGGCTACAGCGAAGAGCCGCTTGTATCTTCCGATTACATCGGAAACCAAAACTCTTCCACAGTAGATGCACTTTCCACTATGGTATTGGAAGATAACATGGTGAAAGTTGTTTCTTGGTACGATAACGAAATGGGTTACTCCACTCGCTGCGTAGACTTGGCTGTATTCTTGAAAAGCAAAGGCATCTGATTGTAAATAAGCAATGGTAGAAAGGGAGGGAGGAGCACCTCCCTCCCTTTTGGCCTATGCCTGTTCTTCTTATCTGCCAATCGCGAATGCATATAAGGGTACAGATACATAGGTAACAAGTATTCGAGGAGGCGTAGATATGAACAAGAAATCAATCCGCGATATCGATGTGGCTGGCAAGAAGGTTTTCTGCCGTGTGGATTTCAACGTTCCAATGGAAAATGGCACCGTGACCGATGATACACGGATCAAGGCTGCCCTTCCGACAATCAAGCATCTTGTCGAGCAAGGTGCAAAAGTGATCCTGGCAAGCCACCTTGGCCGCCCGAAAGGCGAAGTGAAGGAAGACTTGCGTTTGGATCCCGTGGCACAGCGTCTGAGCGACTTGCTGGATAAGGAAGTCGCAAAAGTGGATCAAGTGCATGGTGAAGAAGTGAACCAAGCCGTAGCAAGCCTTGCTGATGGCGATGTACTTCTTATCGAGAACGTCCGCTTCGAGCCGGGTGAAGAAAAGAATGATCCGGAATTGGCAAAAGCATTTGCTTCCTTGGCTGATGTTTATGTGAATGATGCTTTCGGCGCTGCACACCGTGCGCATGCTTCCACTGCAGGCATTGCGGAGCATCTCCCGGCAGTAGCTGGTCTTTTGCTTGAACGTGAATTGGAAGTGCTGGGTAAAGCGCTATCTGATCCGGAACGTCCATTTACCGCAATCATCGGCGGGGCGAAAGTCAAAGACAAAATCGGTGTCATCGACAACTTGCTCGACAAAGTCGATAACTTGATCATCGGCGGCGGCCTTTCTTATACTTTCGTGAAAGCACGCGGTTTCGAAATCGGAAAATCCTTGCTGGAAGAAGATAAAATCGAGTTGGCGAAGGAATTCATGCAGAAGGCAAAAGACAAAGGCGTCAACATGGTGATGCCTGTCGATGTCATCGTAGCAGATGACTTCTCCGAGGATGCAAACAAGCGTGAAGTAAGTATCGAAGAAATCCCTGCAGATTGGGAAGCGCTTGATATCGGACCGAAAACACGCGAAAAATACAAACAAATCGTCCAAGATTCCAAATTGATCATCTGGAACGGACCTATGGGCGTATTCGAGCTTAACGCGTTCTCCGGCGGTACGAAAGCAGTCGGTGAAGCACTGGCCGAAGGGGAAGGATTCTCCATCATCGGCGGCGGTGACTCAGCTGCAGCTGTAGAGAAATTCGGCCTGGCGGACAAAATGGATCATATCTCCACAGGCGGCGGAGCCAGCCTTGAATTCATGGAAGGTAAAGAACTTCCTGGCGTAGCTGCACTGGACGATAAATAATAGACGAAGGGATGGGAAACAATGCGTAAAAACGTAATTGCAGGAAACTGGAAAATGAACAAAACAATTTCCGAAGCAAAAGAATTCATCGAAGCGACAAAAGCGAAGATTCCATCCAGTGACAAAGTGGAAGCAATCGTTTGTTCACCAGCATTGTACTTGACTGAATTGGTGAAGCAAACAGAAGGCACAGACCTTAAGATTGCTGCTCAAACGATGCACTACGAAGAAAGCGGCGCCTTCACTGGTGAAATCAGCCCGGCAGCACTAAAAAGCATCGGCGTTGAATATGCGGTGATCGGTCACTCCGAGCGTCGTGAGTATTACAACGAAACGGATGAGTCTGTAAACAAAAAGACACATGCAGCATTGCAGCATGGCATCACTCCGATCGTCTGCATCGGTGAAACGCTTGAAGAGCGCGAAGGCGATAAAACGAATGAAGTAGTCGGCGGCCAAGTAGAAAAAGCATTGGAAGGCCTTTCTGCTGAACAAGTAGCAAAAGTCATCCTTGCTTACGAGCCTGTATGGGCTATCGGTACCGGCAAAACTGCAACAGCACAGCAAGCGAATGAAGTCTGCACCTTCATCCGTAATGTTGTGAGTGAGAAAGTTTCCGCTGAAGCAGCTGACGCTGTACGCATCCAATACGGGGGAAGCGTAAAGCCGGCAAATGTGGATGAACTTCTTGCAGAATCAGATATCGATGGCGCTTTGGTCGGCGGTGCAAGCCTGGAAGCAGATTCCTTCCTAGCGCTTGTGGAGGCTGGTGCAAAATGAGTCAGGACAAACTAGCTGCCCTTATCATCCTTGATGGATTCGGTATCCGCGATGAGGAAAAGGGTAATGCAGTGAAGCATGCCAAAAAGCCGAACTTCGACCGTTATTGGAACAAGTATCCGCATAACCAGCTTACGGCAAGCGGAGAGGCGGTTGGCTTGCCTGATGGCCAGATGGGGAATTCCGAGGTAGGTCACTTGAATATCGGTGCCGGACGCATCGTATACCAAAGCCTTACCCGTGTGAATAAATCCATCAAAGAAGGAGACTTCTATGAAAATGAAGTGCTGGTGAATGCAGTCGAGCATGCGAAAAAGAACGATAAGAGTCTGCACCTCTTCGGTCTTTTATCCAACGGCGGCGTACACAGTCACATTGATCATATGTTCGCTCTCCTTGAGCTTGCCCAAAAGCATGGATTGGAAAAAGTATACATCCACGGCTTCCTCGACGGTCGTGATGTCGGTCAGCGCAGTGCAAAGGAATTCATCGACCAGACAGAAGCGAAAATCAAGGAAATCGGGGTCGGGAAGATTGCAACGCTTACCGGACGCTATTATTCCATGGACCGCGACAAACGCTGGGATCGTGTAAAAAAAGCGTACGATGCAATGGTTTATGGGGAAGGCCCTGCATACAAGAGCCCGTACGATGTCATCGAAGATTCCTATAAAAATGAAATCTATGATGAATTCGTGCTTCCATCTGTCATTACAGAGGAAAACGGCGAACCGGTAGCGAAAATACAGGATGATGATTCCATCATCTTCTATAACTTCCGTCCGGACCGTGCCATCCAGATTTCACGGACATTCGCAAACAAAGACTTCCGTGACTTTGATAGAGGCGAACATCCGCCTGTTATCAACCAGTTTGTCTGCATGACGAATTTCAGTGAGACAGTGGACGGCGATGTAGCGTACAAGCCGGTCAACTTGGATAACACAATCGGTGAAGTGCTTTCCCAGAACAATATCAAACAGCTGCGTATTGCCGAAACAGAGAAGTTCCCGCATGTGACGTTCTTCATGAGCGGCGGACGCGAAGAGAAGTTCCCTGGTGAAGATCGTATCCTGATCGACAGCCCGAAAGTTGCGACATACGACCTGAAGCCTGAAATGAGTGCATATGAAGTGACGGACGCGTTACTCGATGACTTGGATCAGGACAAGCACCAAGCGATCATCCTGAACTTCGCCAATCCGGACATGGTTGGACACTCCGGCATGCTGGAGCCGACTGTGAAAGCAATCGAAGCAGTTGACGAATGCCTAGGCAAAATCGTCGACAAAATCATTGAAAAAGGCGGTCATGCCATCATCACGGCTGACCACGGCAACTCGGATGAAGTAGTCACATTGGAAGATAAACCAATGACTGCCCATACAACGAATCCGGTTCCGGTAATCGTGACGAAAGAAGGCGTCGAGCTCCGCAGCGGCGGTATCCTTGCCGACTTGTCACCAACCCTGTTGGATCTATTGGATGTCGAGAAACCAGAAGAAATGACAGGCTCAAGCCTAATCAAAAAATAAGAGGAGAGAATGAATAATGCCATACATTACTGACGTATATGCACGCGAAGTCCTTGACTCCCGCGGTAACCCTACAGTAGAAGTAGAAGTCCTAACAGAATCCGGTGCTTTCGGTTCTGCAATCGTACCAAGCGGTGCATCCACCGGTGAATACGAAGCAGTCGAGCTTCGTGACGGTGATAAAGATCGTTACCTGGGCAAAGGCGTACAAACAGCAGTTGCCAACGTAAACGAAAAAATCGCTCCGGAATTGATCGGTATCGATGTTACACGCCAAGTGATCATCGACCAGCTTTTGATCGATCTTGATGGTACAGAAAACAAAGGTAAATTCGGTGCCAACGCAATCCTTGGTGTTTCCATGGCAGTTGCCCACGCAGCAGCAGATCACCTTGGTGTACCGCTTTACACTTACCTTGGCGGATTCAACTCCAAAACACTTCCAACACCGATGATGAACATCCTGAACGGTGGGGAGCATGCGGATAACAACGTTGATATCCAGGAATTCATGATCATGCCTGTAGGAGCTCCTACATTCAAAGAAGCACTTCGCATGGGGGCGGAAATCTTCCACAGCCTGAAGAAAGTCCTTCAGTCCAAAGGCTTGAACACTGGGGTTGGTGATGAAGGTGGTTTCGCACCAAACCTTTCTTCCAATGAAGAAGCACTTGAAACAATCGTAGAAGCAATCAAAGCTGCTGGTTACAAACCAGGCGAAGAAGTGAAACTTGCAATGGACGTTGCATCTTCCGAGTTCTACGAAGATGGCAAGTACAACCTGAAAGGGGAAGGCGTTGTCCGCACTTCCGAAGAAATGGTTGCTTGGTATGAAGAAATGACTAGCAAATACCCAATCATCTCTATCGAAGATGGTTTGGACGAGAACGACTGGGAAGGCCACAAGCTATTGACTGACCGTCTTGGCGGTAAAGTGCAGCTTGTTGGTGATGATTTGTTCGTTACAAACACAAAACGTTTGAAACAAGGTATCGAGCAAGGCGTTGGCAACTCCATCCTTGTTAAAGTTAACCAAATCGGTACACTTACAGAAACATTCGATGCAATCGAAATGGCAAAACGCGCTGGCTACACTGCTGTCATCTCTCACCGCTCCGGTGAATCCGAAGATGCAACGATCGCTGACATCGCGGTAGCGACTAACGCTGGCCAAATCAAGACTGGTGCACCATCCCGTACGGACCGCGTTGCGAAATACAACCAGCTTCTTCGTATCGAAGACGAGTTGAAAGCATCCGGCATCTACGGCGGCCTTGCATCTTTCTACAACCTGAATAAATAATTCATCAAGAGGATGAGCGAATTTGAGCTCATCCTCTTTTTATATGCAAATACATTTCCGTTGCTTTAGTAAACAAGGGGCGGTATCATGAAAATGGAAAGCGTTTTCAAACATAAATGGAAGGATCATTGTAAGCATATCCAAAAGCTTATTGAGTTAAGGAGGAATCGCATGTCAAATCAGTTTCCGGTATTGAAGGGTGCGGAGGCATTTTACTATGAGGGAAATGAAATAGGGATTCTCCTATCCCATGGTTTTACAGGATCCACCCAGAGTATGCGCCCATTGGGAGAGGCGTATGCCAAAGCAGGCTACACTGTCTGCGGTCCGCGGCTTTACGGGCATGGGACGCATTATGAAGATATGGAACAAACCTCTCATGAGGACTGGATAGCATCCGTTGAAGAGGGCTATCATTGGCTGAAGGAGCGATGTGACACAATCTTTGTTACCGGGCTGTCAATGGGAGGCACGCTGTCTTTATATATGGCAGAGAATCATCCTGATATCCGTGCCATCATTCCAATCAATGCAGCTGTATCGGTGCCATCGATGGAGAGTGTGCACGAGCTGCAAGATGTAAGATTTCTGGATGCAATCGGTTCTGACATCAAAAAAACCGGAATAAAAGAGCTAGCTTATGAAAAGACTCCTGTGCGATCTGTTAAGGAAATACTGCAGTTAATGGAAGCGGTTAAAAGGGATCTTTCCAAGGTGACATGTCCAGCGCTCATCTTTGTTTCCGATGAAGATCATGTAGTCCCTCCAGTCAATGCCAAACTCATTCACGATGCAATCGGGTCTGAGAGAAAAGCAATATATCCTTTGCATGATAGCTATCATGTTGCCACCCTTGATCATGATCAGCAAATCATTATAGATAAAACCCTTGCATTCATTGAGGGGAATTTATGATTTTATTTTCCATGCGTTTTTTATAAGCAGGGGCCGAAAGCAATTATTTCGAGGATGAGCAGAGCTGCTCATTCTTTTTTGTGTGATAAAAGCTATGCAATTCTAAAAGATATTCTTTTCGTTCCGTATCCAATAATAGAAAAGAGGCTTTTACAGTGTTTTCGATTCTTTATGAAGCAAAACACTTGTTGACCTGACAGACAGGCTGATAATATAGAGCGAATGGGTTCATATAAGGAGGAATACATATAACATGGCACAATCATTACAAGGAAAACGAGCTATCATTACAGGCGGCGGACGTGGTATCGGACGCGCCTTGGCAGAGGCATTGGCAGCAGAGGGTGCCCATATCGGCTTGATCGGCCGTACGGAAGAACATGTAAAAGCAGTAGCGGAAGGACTTGAAAACAAGGTCAAGACAGCTTATGCAGCAGCGGATGTTTCCAGCCTGGACGAGGTCACTGCAGCAATCGATAAGCTGAAAGGAGAGCTTGGCGGAGTTGATATCCTCATCAATAATGCCGGCATCGCGAAGTTTGGCGGATTCCTGGACCTTGATCCAGAGGAATGGAAACAAATCATCGATGTGAACCTGATGGGTGTTTACAATGTCACTCGCGCGGTACTTCCGGATTTGATCGAACAGCAATCCGGTGACATCATCAATATTTCATCCACTGCCGGCCAGAAAGGAGCACCAGCTACCAGTGCGTATAGTGCATCGAAGTTCGGTGTCCTTGGTTTGACTGAATCCCTGGCAATGGAAGTACGCAAGCATAATATCCGTGTAACTGCCCTGACACCAAGTACAGTGGCAACTGATTTGGCATATGAAAATAAACTGACTGACGGAAACCCCGAAAAAGTCATGCAGCCAGAGGATATTGCCGAATTTGTTGTGGCACAGCTGAAATTGAATAGTCGTACATTCATTAAATCCGCCGGCTTGTGGTCCACTAATCCATAATAGCTTGCAACGGGACATTCGATCATTTGATCATCGAATGTCCCGTTTTTATTTTGGGAAGGTGGCTGTATCATCCGTTTGGACTCAAACATCAGTGACTCTATTCAAATAGCCGGCATTCGAATGTATAAGACATTCAGAATATACCATCCATACGTTTGAGCAAGTTTATGAAATCAGCGACTGATTTCCGATGTTTTCATTCTAGTCCTTGTCTTCGGAATCCTTGAGAGGGCGTTCAATCTTTTCTTTCTTCATATGATCGTACAGAAGTTTTGTCGATGGGCAATCCCCCTGATCTACAGGTATTTCTAAAGCACGGTTTACGCTCTAATATCCCTTTCATTCCTCAGCAGATAGGATGGAGACAGCTTCTTCGGCAGCCTTTGCAATCAAAGCATCATCATATTTTGCGTCGGCTTCATCACGGCTAGACATGACAGCCATTATAATTGGGTCGCTATCAGGCGGCCAAAGGACGGCAATATCGTTTCTTGTCCCATAAGCCCCGGCACCGGTTTTGTCGCCGACTTCCCACTCCTCGGGGACACCAGCCTTAATCAGGGCGTCTCCTGTTGTATTGCCTTTTAACCAATCAATAAGAAGCTGGCGTTTTTCAGCAGGAAGGCTGTCTCCTAAGGTAAAGGCTCGGAGGCTTTCTGCCAAGGCTTTTGGTGTGCTGGTATCTTGTGTTTCACCTGGTTTTACATTATTTAATTCCGGCTCGATCCTGGAAGGTTCTGTCACTTGATCGCCGATATCCCGCAATGCTTGTTTAAGACCATCCGGACCGCCGATTTCCTCAAATATCAAATTGGCAGCAGTGTTATCGCTGTAACTGACAGAGGCCTCGCCCAGCTCTTTTAATGTCATACCAGAATCGATATGTTTTTCGGTGATTGGATTGTAGTTTACCAGATCATCGCGGGTATACATGATTTTTTTATCAAGGTCTTTAAGCGAGTTCTGCTGCAATAGAACGGCTGCGGACAAAGCTTTATGCGTTGAAGCAAAGCCAAATCGTTCATTTTCCCGGTAAGCAGCTGTTTTCCCGGAACCAGTATCAATGGCATAGACGCCCAAGTGCGCATCGTAAGCCTTTTCTAAGTCGGCAAACGGCTCCTGGGCATCTTCTGCAGCTTGAACGGAGGAACTTGTATCAGAACCCTCATTGGTGCTGCTGGAGCAGCCAGCCAGCAAACAAAAAGCGAATAGTGCACTAAATAAGCAGGTTGAAATTTTCATTTTTCTTCTCCTTTCCGTATTTGGATTACAACTGTAGTCAATATTACATTTGTAATCTAGAGCTGTCAACTGTAAAATGGAAGTTATAAACGATGGACGAGAGGAGGAAAGGAAAGTGACATTGGTTCGATTGCTGCTGGTATTGACATTATCTTCTGCTACGATAGGGATCATTTTCTTCATTCGACGGTTTCTTGCTGCGCACCTCGCCCCAGCGTGGCGATATTATTTATGGTTTTTCGTGCTGGGAGCTTTATTTCTTCCTTTCTTGCCATTTAAGCGTTTCGGTATGGCAGAACCAATATCCATGCACAAAATGACTGGACACAATGCTGTAAATCATTCCATTTTATCTGGTCCATCCAATACTGGCTGGATGAATGACTTTGGAAGTTCTGTCACGCGTATGGATGTTTCCCTATTGGATCGGCTGATCAATGGTATCTGGATATCCGGTTTGGTTATAGGCATTTTAGCCGTTTCCTTCACGCTGTGGAAACTGATGAAGCTAGTGAGGAGTGCACATCCCATACGTGATGAGGGAATAAACGAGCTGTTTGGGCATTGCAAAGTACAGCTATCCATACGGAAAAAAATCAAGCTGAAACAGTCTTCTTCGGTTACGTCCCCATTCATTTTCGGGCTGTTCCAAACATATCTGATTCTGCCGGCCACAGTTGAAAAAGAAGGTGTGACAAGGGAATTAAAGCATGTCCTGCTTCATGAATTGCATCATTATAAAAGCAGACATGTGCATTGGAATTATCTCTTTTTGCTGGCTCGAATCCTACACTGGTTCAACCCGCTCGTGTGGCATGCATGGAAGGAAATGCGGCTGGACCGTGAAATAGCCTGTGATGCTGCAGTGATGAAATCCTTGAATGATGTTGAAGAGAATTTGGATTATGGAAGGACGATCTTGTATTATGCTGAAAAATCGAAACAGCTAAGGCTCGATCAGTTTATCCATCCAATCATCAGTTCCAAGAGTCATCTGAAGCAGCGGATTCTGTATATAGCAGCCGGAGGCTTTCCTGCGAAGAAGCGTATCAGGAAGAGCGTGGCTATATTGATTATACTGGGGCTCGTTGTGACGATACAGGTGCCGGCGTTCCGTGCGGCAGCTTTCCCGGATGATCAATATCATATCCAGGGCAAAGATGTGGAGGAAGAGGACTTAAGCGACTTCCTCAAGGGAGATAGCAGCAGCTTCGTTTTATACAGCATGCAAAAAGACAAGTATTATGTCCATAATATAGAGCAGAGCGCCCAAAGAGTTTCCCCTAATTCCACTTATAAGATATATAGTGCTTTAACAGCTTTGGAAGAAGGTATCATCCGTCCAGGAGCTACAAATAGGAATTGGGATGGAAACAATTATGAATATGGGACCTGGAACCAAAATCAAGACTTGCAATCTGCCATGCGTAATTCGGTTACGTGGTACTTCCAAGATCTTGATCAGCAGGTAGGGAAGCAGCAGATACAAAAGTTGTTAGCTGAATATCATTATGGGAATGAGGATATATCCGGAGGAATGAGAGACTTTTGGCTGGAGTCATCCTTAAGGATATCTCCATTCGAACAAGTGGAGCTGCTGCGGAATTTTTATCGGAATGAATTCGGCGCTGCTCCCGAAAACATCAAGGAAGTCAAAGCATCATTGATGCTGGCGCAAAAACATGGAGCTGTGCTTTACGGGAAAACCGGAACTGGCATTGTGAACGGTAAAGCCGCGAATGGCTGGTTCATCGGCTTTGTAGAAACAAATTCGGATACTTATTTTTTCGCAACGAATTTAAGGGACGGAAATGCAACGGGAAGCAAAGCAGCAGAAATCACACTAAGGATATTAAAAGAGAAGCAGATTTATCAATAGGAGAGTGGGGAAAATGTCGAAACAGTTTCCGAATATATCCGAATCAGAGTGGGAAATAATGAAAGTGCTTTGGAAGAATTCGCCTCTGACAGCAAATGAGGTGGTGGAAGCTATCGATAAGGCGGACTGGAAGCCCAAAACGATACGTACACTGCTGGATCGCCTTACAAAAAAGAAAGTTGTAGGTGTAAATAAAGAACATAGAGTATATACCTTTTATCCGCTGTATGCAGAGAGTGAATATCAGCGTGCCGAGGCTAAAACCTTTATCGATCGTATTTACGGAGGGACGATGAAGTCCATGCTGGCTCAGTTTATTGAAGAGGATGCATTATCGGAGGAGGAAATGAAGGAGCTCCGCCAGATGCTGGAGAAAAAAAGTGAGTGATGTTCACTATAAAGAAAACAGCTCCCCCGTTGCTGGGAGAGCTGTTTTTATTGTGCAGTTCTTTGACGGACAAGCTGTTCCACTTCATCTGCAGTGCTGAGAGCCAATGCTTCTTGACTCAGTTCCTGCATCTCGGCTTTGGATAGCTTCGTGATTTGTGTTCTTGCCGGCAGGATGCTGGTTGCGCTCATGCTGAACTCATCAAGGCCAAGGCCGAGAAGAAGCGGGATTGCAATTGCATCGCCTGCCATTTCCCCGCACATGCCAGCCCATTTTCCTTCAGCATGTGCTGCCTCGATGACATTATGCACAAGGTTCAGGATAGCTGGGTGGTATGGCTGGTACAAGTAGCTTACGCGTTCATTCATGCGGTCAGCTGCCATGGTGTACTGGATCAAGTCGTTTGTGCCGACGCTGAAGAAATCTACTTCCTTCGCAAATTGCTTCGCAGCAACCGCAGTGGAAGGGATCTCGACCATGATACCGATTTCGATGGAATCGGAGACTTCCGCGCCTTCAGCAGTAAGCTTATCTTTTTCTTCGAGAAGGATGGCTTTTGCTTGGCGGAATTCCTCCAAAGTAGCGATCATCGGGAACATGATTTTAAGGTTTCCGTATACGCTTGCACGCAAGAGGGCACGAAGCTGCACACGGAAGATATCATCGCGTTCCAGGCAAAGGCGGATGGCGCGGTAGCCAAGGAAAGGGTTCATTTCCTTCGGAAGCTGCAGGTAGCTAAGCTCTTTATCGCCGCCGATGTCCAATGTACGAACAACAACAGGCTTGTCTCCCATTTGCTCAAGTACGGCTTTATAGGATTCGAACTGCTCCTCTTCACTAGGAAGCTCACTTTTGCCCATGTAAAGGAATTCAGTACGGTAAAGGCCGACACCTTCGCCTCCATTGTTTTGAACGCCAGTGACGTCTTCTGGCGTACCGATATTGGCAACAAGCTCTACATGGACGCCATCTGTTGTAACGGTAGGTTCATTTTTCAGTTTCGCCCATTCTTGTTTTTGCTGTTCGAAAGCTGCTTGTTTCGCTTTGTAAGTCGCTAGTTCATCTTCTGTCGGATCGACAATGACAGTGCCTTCGATGCCGTCAACGATGATCATGGCGTCACTTGCAGCGGAAGTCGTGATCGACTTCGTACCGACGACAGCAGGAATCTCAAGGGAGCGGGCCATGATGGCGGAATGGGAAGTACGTCCGCCGATGTCGGTTGTAAACCCTTTCACAAACTGCTTGTTGAGCTGTGCTGTATCCGATGGAGTCAGGTCCTCTGCAATAATGATAACTTCTTCATCTATAAGTGCAGGATCAGGGAAGGAAACCTGAAGCAAGTGCGCCATGACGCGTTTTGTGACATCCTGGATGTCAGCTGCTCGTTCTTTCATATATTCATTGTCCATGCTGCGGAACATGTCGATGAACATCGTAGCTGTCTCATCAAGGGCAGCTTCTGCATTGATGCTGTTATTGCGGATATTGTCTTTGACAGGGTTGATCAGTTCGGGATCTGCCAAGACAAGCAAATGAGCCGAGAAAATCTCGGCATGCTCGTCGCCAAGTGACACACGGGCATTCTCACGGATTTTCTCCAGCTCTTGTTTGCTGATCTCGAGGGCAGCATCCAAACGGCTGATCTCTTCTTCCGCATTTGCAACAGTCGTCTTATCGAAAGAGAGGTCTGGCACAGCCAAATGGTATGCTTTTGCAATCGCAATACCATTTGAAGCTGCGATTCCGTTTATCATGCTCATACGGATTATTCTCCCAGGCCTTCGCTTTTGATAGTTTCCGCAATTGTATTGACTGCTTCTTCAGCGTCGTCGCCTTCAGCAGAGATTGTGATTTCAGCACCCTGTGGAATACCAAGGCTCATAACACCCATGATAGATTTAAGGTTGACGCTCTTGCCGTTGTATGCAAGCTGGATATCGGATTTGAAGCCGCCTGCTTTATTCACTAAGATTGTAGCCGGACGAGCGTGTACGCCAGTCTCATCTGTAATTGTCATTGTTTTTTCTGCCATGGTAAATACCTCCAAAGATTAAGTTTTATGTGAATGCTTTCATTCTTGTTATGTGAATGCTTTCATTCTATCTTATTTTATACTTTTCTTAGGTCTTTTTTCAATAGTCCTACAATAATAGCTGTGACAAAAGCACCGATTATGATGGAAAGGAAGTAGAGCAATGGATTTCCATCGACCAAACTTGCTGAGATTATGCCGCCGTGCGGTGCGTTCAACCCGATTTCGAAGAAGGCAGACAGACCGCCGGCTACTGCGGCACCGATTGCTGTTGCCGGAATGACACGAAGCGGGTCGGCAGCTGCGAATGGAATGACACCCTCCGAGATGAAGAACGCGCCAAGCACGTATGCTGTTTTACCTGTTTCTCTTTCCTGCTTCGTGAACTTGTTGCGGAATAGGCTTGTCGCAAGTGCGAGTCCCAGTGGCGGTACCATACCGCCGGCCATGACGGCTGCCATGAATTCCAGGTTGCCTGCATCCAGCATCGCAATGCCGAAAGTGTATGCCGCTTTGTTGATCGGTCCGCCCATATCGATAGCCATCATCGCACCAAGCACGAGTCCTACCAATACCAGGTTAGTGCCGCCAAGCCCCTCCAGGAAATCGGAAAGCGCTACATATACTTGAGTCAATGTCGGGTTGATCAACAGCATGATCATACCGGTGATGAAAATGCTCAATACCGGGAAGAAGAGAATCGTTTTCAAGCCTTCCAATACGGCTGGGAGACCGGAAAGTGCCTTCTTGATGCCAAGTGTCACATAACCTGCCAGGAAACCGGCGATCAGACCGCCAAGGAATCCGGAGCTGGTTGCATCTCCATGGCCATAGGTCACAGCAATCAAACCGCCGATTGCACCTGGAGCGAAACCAGGTTTATCAGCAATGCTGCTGGAAATGAAACCTGCCAGTACGGGAACGATCAGGAAGAACGCCTGATTGCTTCCGATTTCATTCAGCATCTCTGCAAAACGGCTGTCAGGGAACAACTCTCCGAAAAGGATGCTGAGAGCAATCAGGATACCGCCGCCGACAACGAATGGAAGCATGTTGGAAACACCATTCATGATGTGCTTGTAGAATCCGGAACGCTGTTCTTTCTGACCGCCTTCTGCAGCAGCTTCTGAGCTGCGTCCGCTGTTATGGTGGACTGGTGCATCCTGGGCCAGTGCTTTTTCAATCAATTCTTTCGGTATTTTCAAGGCGCGCCCTACTGGAACCTGCAAGACGTGCTTCCCTTCGAATGGGCTGAGATCGACATTGACATCGGCTGCAACGATGATTGCTGTTGCTTCTTTGATGTCTTCGTCAGTCAGGCGGTTCTTGATTCCGCCAGCTCCATTTGTCTGGACTTTGATCGGGACATTCATTTCTGCTGCTGTCTGTTTCAGCTTATCGGCTGCCATGAACGTATGGGCGATACCGGTAGGGCATGCAGTGATGGCAAGTACTTTGCCTTTTGAGCCTGATGCATCCTGTGCCTGTTCTGCTGCTGGGCTTTCTTGTTCTTCTTCGCCAAGCTCTTCTTTTTCCTTGGCATCGATGATGGTCATGATCTCTTCTTCCGTCTTTGCATTTTCAATGCTTGAACGGAATGTGCTGTCCATCAAGAAAGAAGAAAGCCGGGATAATGTTTCCAGATGTGTCTGGTTTGCCCCCTCAGAAGCCGCGATCATGAAGAATAGATGGGATGGCTGGCCATCCAGTGCTTCATAGTCCAGTCCTTCTTCTGAACGGCCAAAAGCAATTGCCGGAATTTTGACGGCAGCTGATTTACCGTGCGGAATGGCAATACCTTCGCCGATTCCTGTCGTGGACTGTGCTTCACGCGCAAGGATTGCTTCCCTGAATCCTGCTTTATCGTTCAGTTTGCCAGCTTCGTCCAGCTTGGAAACAAGCTCTTCGATGACATCCGCTTTGGATTGGGACTTTAGCTGCAAAATGATAGTATCTTTGGTTAAAAGTTCTGTAATTCGCATAGGTAACACCCCTCTTAGATAGATGTGAGCTTGACTTGGCTTACTAATTCTTCTATATATTGTCTTTCGCCAAGATCGTCACTGAAAGCTGTAGCACTTCCTGCTGCCACCGCATAGGTGAATGCTTGCTCGTAATTGCCCGATTTTTCAAATGCGGCCAAAAACCCTGCGACCATGCTGTCGCCAGCGCCGACGGAGTTTTTCACTGTGCCTTTTGGAGTCTCGGCTTTCCAGGCATGATCTTTATTCACGAAGATCGCACCTTCACCGCCCATTGACACAATGACATTATCGATGCCGGTATCATGCAGTTTCCGTGCGTAGCTGACGATTTCTTCAATGGAAGAGATCGTCGTGTCGAATAGCTCCCCCAGTTCATGATGGTTCGGCTTGACAAGGAACATACGCTTGCCGATTAAATCCCGAAGCGCAGCACTTGAAGTATCCGCAATGAACCTGGTGCCATTTCCTTCACAGATATCCGCCATCCGAGCATAAATATCTGCCGGTACGGAGCCGGGTGCATTGCCTGCAGCTACGAGAGCATCATTTTTACCGAGGCCTCTGATCTGTTCGAAAAGCAAGTCTAGCTGCTCTGTCGCAATGGATGGTCCTGGTCCGTTGATTTCTGTTTCGGCGCCGGATTTCAGTTTTACATTGACGCGTGTCGGTTCATTTATTTCAATGAATTGATGCGCAATGCCGGCGCTTTCCAGTGTTTCCTTGATGAAGGCGCCTGTAAAGCCGCCGATATATCCTAATGCCGTCGTTTCCACATCCAAACGCTTCAGCAAACGGGAAACATTGATCCCTTTCCCGCCGGCGAAATAGGCTGTTTGTGTGGCGCGATTCAGATCTCCTGCCTCAAAACCGTCCACGTGCATGATGTAATCGATGGATGGGTTCAGCGTGCATGTGTAATTCATGAGTCCACAACCTTTATTGATGTAAGTTTCTTGTAAGCAGTCAGTTGTTTCGAGCTGGCATGGTCGACGATAAGCTTTGTTTCTGTCAAATCAGCTATATGTGCAAAGGCAGTCTTATCCAGCTTGCTCCTGTCAGCCAAAACGAATGTTTCATTCGATCGAAGCAAGGCCTGCCGCTTGATGGCAGCTTCTTCTGGATCTGGCGTAGTGCAGCCATTGTCTGGATGGACGCCGTTTGTACCGAGGAAACATTTATCGAAACGGTATTGGGTGAGTGCGGTCATCGCACCCCTGCCGATTAAAGTTCTCGTTTTATCCTTTACTAAACCGCCTGTCACATACACAGTGATGTCCTTTTCATAAAGTGCCTCCAAATGAGTCAAACCATTTGTGACGACGGTTACATTTCTGCCTGTCAAGAAGGGGATCATCTGATATGTCGTCGTACCGGCGTCGAGGAAGATGCATTCATCTTGTCCGACGAGACTGGCAGCGTATGCTGCGATTAGGTGCTTTCCGGTCCGGTTTTGCGTCTCTTTCTCGGTATAGCTCATTTCATATCTTAAAGAAGATACTGTCGTCGCGCCGCCATGGACCCGCTGAAGCAGCTTCTGCTTTTCTAGTTCGATCAAATCCCGGCGTATTGTCGAGACGGAAGCGCCTGTTGATTCCACGAACTCTGGAATCGTGACAACGCGCTGTTCTTGCAGCATCTGCAGGATCATTTCCTGCCGCTCAGGTGTAAGCATTTCCATTACCTCCTCCTGAACTTAAGTCCACTATAAAGGAAACGGTTTCACCTTGCAACCAAAAAAATTCAAAAAACGCCATAAAAATTCAAATTTCTTAAAAACTGTTCAAGATTTTGTCAGAACTTGCAGGGCGGACAAGAACATCTTGCCAATTATCTGACACGTATGCTACAGTTGACATAGGTATTTGCCGTTATAGGAGGTGCTGGGATGCAGACAACTTTAGTAGTTCTATTAATAATCGATGCCATCGCGCTGATTGCGTTAGTCCTTTTACAATCTGGTAAGAGTGCAGGTCTGTCCGGAGCTATTTCCGGAGGAGCTGAGCAATTATTTGGAAAGCAGAAGGCCCGTGGTTTGGACTTGTTCCTCCATCGTGCAACAATCGTTACAGGAGTCATTCTTTTTGTATTGACGTTCCTTTTGGCGTATGTCCTGCAGTAATCGAATAGCCAATTCCATCCCTCGTCACAACTTCTGTGGTGGGGGATTATTTATTCCCGGGGAAGGGAAAACTAGTTCGGAAATCTACAATATAAATAGTCATAACAGGGGAGATACATATGGTCACAATGAAACAGCCAGAGCCGTTCACATTCGAGGGGAAAGGAGATCGCGCTGTGCTGCTGCTGCATGGTTTCACCGGCCATTCAGCGGATGTCCGGATGATGGGGCGTTTTCTTGCAGGCAAAGGGTATACCGCTCACGCGCCTATCTATCGCGGACATGGGAAAACACCGGATGATATCGTCGCTTCCAATTCTGATGAATGGTGGGAGGATGTACAGAATGCTTATCGGTATCTGAAGGATAAGGGATATGAAAAGATTGCTGTAGCTGGTTTGTCACTGGGCGGGGTACTCAGCTTGAAGCTGGCCTACTCCTATCCGGTGAAGGGCGTCATCACGATGTGTTCGCCGATGTTTTTCGATAATGAAGCCCAACTGAACAAAGGCTTCAAGCTATATGCGAAACAGCATAAACAGCTGCAGGGAAAAGATGAGCAGACCATCGAACAGGAATTGGCAGAATTGATGGAGGCGCCCGCGACTGCAGATATGTTTCAGCGCCTGGGGGCCTTCATCACGGATGTAAGCAAGCATGTCGACGAAATCTACGCACCTCTTTTCGTGGTACAAGCTACAGAAGATCAAATGATCAATACGGATAGTGCCAACTATATTTATGAAAACGCGGAATCCGATTGGAAGGAGATCAAGTGGTACGAGAATTCTTCCCACGTGATTACGATGGGAAAAGAAAAAGAGCAGCTGCATGAGGATGTATATCAGTTTCTCGAATCGCTTGATTGGGAATAGTTCATACTAGATGAAAAAAGCCGAAAAGAAGGTGAAGCAATAATGGACGAAATAAAGCAGAAGATATTGGCTTATTTCAAAGAAAACGCGGCTAAGCCGTTGACAGTCGAAGAAATCGAACAGCAATTGGAGCTTGATGAAGCAAATGAATTCACCGTCCTTGTCAAAGGACTTAATGAATTGGAAACAGAAGGACAGCTTGTCCGGACAAGAAGCAACCGCTTCGGACTGCCTGAAAAACTGAACCTTGTGCGCGGCAGGATTCAAATGCACGCAAAGGGCTTCGCTTTCCTCATACCAGATGAAGAAGGCGTGGATGATGTTTATATCCACTATAGCGATCTGCAGTCTGCCATGAATAATGATACAGTGCTTGTACGGATCGAGAATAAAGCAGAGGACGGACAGCGCCGCGAAGGACAGGTGGTCCGGATCCTGGAGCGGGCGATAGCGGAAGTTGTCGGTACATATGAAGATAACGGCCGTTTCGGATTCCTCATTGCCGATGACAAACGGATACCGAATGATATCTTCATACCGAGAGGGGCTTCCGGCGGCGCGACAGACGGTCACAAAGTCATTGCCAGGATCACGAAGTACCCGGAAGGACGTATGAGTGCCGAAGGGGAAATCATCCAGATACTTGGTCATAAGAATGACCCGGGCATCGATATATTGTCCATCATCTATAAGCACGGTATTTCGACGGAGTTCCCGCCGGAAGTGCTGCAGCAGGCGGCAGAGACACCCGATACCATCGACCCTTCCGAGATAGAGAATCGCCGGGATCTCAGGGAGATGATGACGGTGACGATCGATGGAGCGGACGCGAAGGACTTGGATGACGCCGTAGCTGTCAGCCGTCTGGAAAACGGGAATTACCGCCTGGTCGTTTCCATTGCGGATGTATCCTACTATGTCGAAGAGGGCTCTCCGATAGACGAAGAGGCTCTGGAGAGGGCAACCAGCGTTTATTTGGTCGACAGGGTGATCCCGATGATCCCGCACCGCCTCTCCAATGGAATCTGTTCCCTGAATCCTCAAGTGGATCGCCTTACTTTGACTTGTGATATGCAGATCACCCCACAAGGGGAAGTGGTGGAGCATGAGATTTACCAGAGTGTCATCAAGACGAATGAACGGATGACATATGGGGATGTGAACCGGATTTTGCTGGAGGATGATCAAGAGCTGAAAGCCCGTTATGCCGATCTTGTCCCTATGTTTCAGCAAATGGAGGATTTGGCTGCGATCCTGCGGAAAAAGCGCATGGACAGGGGGGCGATCGATTTTGACTTCCCTGAAGCAAGGGTTGCTGTCGATGAAGAAGGAAAGGCAGTGGATGTCGTCCTTCGGGAACGTTCTGTTGCAGAGAAGCTGATCGAGGAGTTCATGTTGGCTGCCAATGAAACAGTCGCGGAGCATTTTCACTGGATGGATGTGCCTTTCATTCACCGGATCCATACTGATCCCGATCCGGATAAGCTGCAGCATTTCTTCGAATTCATTACCAGTTTGGGATATACCGTCAGAGGATCATCCTCGGATATCCATCCGCAAACATTGCAAAAAATCGTCGAGCGGGTGAGAGGCACGCAGGAAGAGATGATCATCAACCGCCTCATGCTGCGCTCGATGCAGCAAGCAAAATATGATCCGCAAGGCCTGGGGCACTTCGGGCTGGCGACGAAATTCTATACACATTTCACCTCGCCGATCCGCCGTTATCCGGATTTGATCGTGCATCGATTGATCCGCACCTATATCGTCAATAATCAGCTGGATAAAAAGACACAGGACCATTGGAAAGAGCGTATGCCTGAAATCGCGAGACAGTCTTCGGAACGGGAACGTGCTGCTGTCGATGCAGAAAGGGAAACGGATGACCTGAAGAAAGCCGAGTATATGCAAGATAAAATCGGCGAGGAATTCGATGGCGTCATCAGTTCCGTCACCGGTTTTGGATTGTTTGTCGAGCTGCCTAATACCATCGAGGGCCTTGTTCATGTCAGTTACCTGACCGATGATTTCTATCACTTCGATGATAAGCGTTATGCGATGGTGGGGGAACGAACTGGCAACCAATTCCGTATCGGTGATGAAATCACGGTCCGTGTGGTGAAGGTGAATATCGAGGAACGCGTCATCGATTTTGAAGTGGTTGGCATGAAACCGAGGAAACCACGCGAAAATCGCGACCGGCCAACGATCATCAAAGCAGATAAGAAGAAAAAGCCTGGTGATCACCGCCCGCCGAAGAACAAGGGCAAACGGAAACCACCGGCAAGAGGTAAGAAGAGCAAGAAACGCAATACAAGGAAAAGACCATAAAATGAACGCCCCGACTACATGAGCCGGGGCGTTTATCATCTGATGTATTTACCATAGATTAGCCAGGGATCATCATCCTCCGCGAAGCTCTCCTTAAAGACTGCGGGTATGCAGGAAGCATTCCCCGGTGAAACATCCAGCTGGGGGACGAGCTGTCTATCGGATTGCTGCAAATAGTCGAACACAGCAGCCCACAGGCCATCCTGCTCAAACACATCCGGCCAGAAATATTGGATCTGGGCTAAGTCCCTGCCTTTAAAGTCTTCTTGGATCGCCATGATGCGACTGGCATCCGTATTGCGGAATACGGAGAGTTTCTCTATGTACTCATCCTCCAGTATGGCGGCAGCATAAGGAATAGGAAAATAGGCTTCATATGGATAAAAAGCCAATTTTGTATCCTTGGCTGCTTGTTCGATTGCATCGCGCTTCGCTTCGGTTCCTTCGATTGGCTGCCATGGTGCAGCGGCAGGAAACTCGGCCTCCCCTGGATTTTCCATCAGCAGACTGATGAATTGACTGTTATACCGCATATTGAGCTTGTCCAGTACCCGCTGTGCAGGTAGGTTGGACTTGCGGGTGATGGCGCCAAGCCAATTCATCCTAGGGTCTTGTTCACAATAGGCAATGATATGCTTCAGTAAAGCTGTGGCATTCCCTTTGGATTGATAGCGGATATCACTGCGTAATCTGCCTAATATACCGTTTCCATTCGGCAAACGGTATACCCCTGCCACTGCAGCAAGCCCTTCCTCTGTCATCAGGCCGAACAGGGATTGAGCAGGGTTTTCGATCAGCTGCGGGAAAGACCCGATCACATAATCATCCTCGATGCCGGTTTGCATATCGAGCACTGACCGGTAATCATCGATAGTCAATTGCCTTATCGTCGTCATCTTCTATTACACTCCAATCAATCAGGTTCTTATCCATTCCCGATTCAGTATATGAATCGTTAGGATAATCATACAGTTTCTGATAAAATAAAGCTCGTAGTTAGGAGGAAGAAGTCTATGGCTAAGGGACAAGGTAAAGTACTCGCACAGAATAAGAAGGCCAATTTCGATTATGCAATCGAAGAGACGATCGAAGCTGGCATCGTTCTGCAAGGTACCGAGATCAAATCGATCCGTGCCGGCCGAGTCAATTTAAAAGATAGTTTTGCCAGGATCGACCGCGGGGAAGTCCGCATCATCAATATGCATATTTCGCCGTATGAACAAGGAAACCGATTCAACCATGATCCGACACGGACAAGGAAGCTGCTATTGCACCGCAAGCAGATCGATAAACTGATCGGTCAGACGCAGCAGCAGGGTTATTCCTTGGTGCCGATCAAGCTGTACATCAAAGACGGCTTTGCCAAAATCCTGCTTGGTGTCGGGAAAGGGAAAAAGAAATACGATAAACGTGAAGATCTCAAACAAAAGCAAATGAAACGCGATGTAGATCGTGCGATGCGCGACCGCGATTATTAAACTTGCATTTCCTGATAAAGATGATATAATGGAATTTGTCTGGGATTTGAATTTATCCTAAGTGAACGGGTTACTTCCTGTAGCCCCCATTATCATGGGGACGTTACGGATTCGACAGGGGTAGATCGAGCTCAGGCTGCGTGTCGAGGTTACGGCTCGTAAAACGTTACGCCTAAATATAACTGGCAAAACTAACAACAACTACTCTCTAGCAGCTGCGTAAGCACTCCTGGAGGATCCTTGCTGCCATCGCCCATGTGGCAGATTCGAGGGTCTCAAACTGAAGTGGGCTACGCCATCATCCTCCGCTTGCGGATGATCGGAAGAAGACAATCAAGCTAGCCTCGCTGAAAGCCTGTCGTTAGGCCGAAGCGTGTGCGAATTATAATATGACGACTACACACGTAGATGCCTGAGTGCCGATATCTCTGGACGTGGGTTCGACTCCCACCGTCTCCATCCTTACATACGGATGGAAAAGAAAGCTTCGGAATACTGATTTCAGTATTCCGAAGCTTTTTTATTTTTCCCGCACGTCTGGAATGACTGATGGGTGAATATTGCAGGACGAGAAATGCCCATGCATTGTGATGCTTTTTCAAATAGTGGCATAAAACCTGTAATCGGCCGGGAGTATCTGCAGCATGATATACAAGAAGCCTTTGGAGTACATGTGAGCCTTAACTTATATTGTTGCTTACTCTGAATGGTTTCGGACAAACCATATGTCTTTCTTAAAGGTCGGTAACGGGATACAATTAGGTTGGCTAGAAAGAATATTCGAGTAGAATGGAGTTACGACAAGTGGCAGAAACACAAATTACATTATCGACCGGAGAAAAGATCGTTACACAAGCATCAGAACGACAAATCCTGCAGCATATAACGAATAATCAAGGCATGATCAATAAAGCCTTTATCGTGATTGGCGACGTACATATCGCTACTGCTCATATAGTCAAGGTGGAATCGCTGGAACAGCCGGATACGATGGGAGAGCTGTATCAGGATCAACAAGCTGTTGAGACAGAGAGTGCTTATCCGAGCGACCAAGCAGGTGAAACCGGGGGCCAAGAGCAATTCGAACTTCTGGAGCAGGAGCTTCGGGAGGCCATGCAGACACGTGATATCTTCCTGCTGGATACGCTTTTGCATGATGAGCTGGTTTCCATCAACCATGAAGGCAGTCAAATCACGAAAGAAATGCATTTGGAAGCACATCGGACACTGGCTGTCCGTTTCACGGAAGTATCCTGCAAGGACCTGCAGATCAAACCGACAAAGGATGGAGCGGTGACGATTTCACAAATCCACTTAAAGGGTGAGGCAGGAGATGAAAAGATCGATGGGGACTATATCCACACACGTGTATGGCAGCTGATCGGTGATCAATACCAGGTCATCGCCGGACATTGTTCGAGGCTGTAAAGCAGGCGCATCGTTCCTTTTATTGCATAGACTATAGGTGTCTGGCCTAACAGGAAAATAAGAGCATTGTCACGTGTGTGATATGTGGTATACAATACAGGTTGGGGTACGCTCATTTGCAGCGGCTAATACAGTAATGAGGGATTAAATGATGAATGTGAACACGCTTGAAAAGGATTTAAAGCAGTTTGTAGATGCCAATGATGTACTGATAGAAGCACCGCTTGCGGATTACACATATACAAAGGTGGGCGGAAAAGCGGATGTACTCATTTTTCCGAGGAATTATGCGGAAATCGAACAGATTGTTGCCTACACAAAAGAAAATGATGTACCGCTGACAATACTCGGTAATGCATCGAATGTGATCATCCGTGATGGCGGCTTGCGCGGAGTGGTGGTCATCCTTACCAAAATGGATGAAGTGAAAGTGGAAGGGAACCGAATCACAGCCCAGTCTGGTGCTGCGATCATCGATGTTTCCAGAAGGGCATTGGATGCAAGCTTGACAGGTTTGGAATTTGCCTGCGGCATTCCGGGATCGATCGGCGGAGCCTTATATATGAATGCTGGTGCGTACGGCGGGGAAGTGAAGGATATCCTGGAAGAAGTAGTCGTCATCACTGATACAGGTGAGCGTAAAGTGATGTCGAGCGATGAATTGGAGCTCGGCTATCGCACGAGCATTTTGCAGAAGAATAACTACATCGCTGTCGAGGCAACATTCGTATTGGAAAAAGGTGAACAGACGGCTATCAAAGCGAAGATGGATGAACTGACGCATCTTCGTGAATCGAAGCAGCCTTTGGAATATCCATCTTGCGGAAGTGTTTTCCAGCGCCCTCCGGGTCATTTTGCTGGAAAGCTGATCATGGATGCCGGACTGCAGCTGACACGAATCGGCGGTGTCGAGGTGTCGGGGAAGCATGCTGGCTTCATGGTGAACGTGGCAAATGGTACAGCATCGGATTATATCAATCTGATCAAACACGTACAGAAGACAGTCAAAGAGAAGTTCGGCGTCAGTTTGCACCGGGAAGTGCGGATCATAGGGGATTCACCCGATGAAGAGATAAGTACATCACTTTGATAAGTGATGTATTTTTTTATAGGAAAGAGAGGGAAGGATTTGCTGGCATATACCTGTCCTTGCTGCGGATATAAAACCTTGGAAAGTGACGGATCATATGATATATGCCCCATTTGCTTTTGGGAGGATGATCCGTTTCAGAAAGAACATATTTATGAAGGAGGAGCAAACACCGTTTCTCTCATAGAGGCACAGCAAAATTACAAAGAATTTGGAGCTTGTGAAAGACATGTCATCCAGTACACGAGGAACCCCGCCGCTGAAGATGAAAAAGATCCGGGCTGGAAGCCTGTAAAGGGATGATCCATAACAGAACAGCTTCTGCACGTTGGAATGTCAACAGCGAAAAAGAGTGATTTTCGGGTTTGGAGCATTATATTGTGTAAAAGAAAAAGGATAGATGAACAAGTGCTGTTCATCTATCCTTTATTTATCTTCTCGGATTAAACTTCCTGTGGAAGGGCAATTCCAAGACCGTCAGCGACACGCTGACCCCATTCTTTATCTGCTTTGTAGATATGAGCTACTTGGCGTTCAAGAATTTCTTTTCTTGTAACAGGCTTCATTGCATTAACGAAGTTTTCTACAAGGCGAGTCTTTTCATCATCAGTCATAAGACGGTAAAGATCACCTGGTTGTGTGTAGTGGTCATTTTCATCATAAGCAACGCTATCAGCTTGTCCGGATACTTCGAATGGCGCCATCTTGCTTGCTGGATCTTCTTTCGGACCGTTTAAGCTGTTAGGCTCGTAATAAACGCCGCTTCCGCCATTATCATCGAAACGCATTTGACCATCACGCTGATAGTTGTTCACTTCGTTGCGTGCACGGTTGATCGGAAGTGCCTGGTGGTTGGCACCTACACGATAACGGTGGGCATCATGATAAGCGAATAGACGGCCTTGAAGCATCTTGTCAGGAGATACTTCGATACCAGGTACAAGTGTCCCTGGAGAGAACGTCGCTTGTTCCACTTCCGCGAAGTAGTTCTCTGGGTTGCGGTTCAATACCATACGGCCGACTTCGATCAGCGGGTAATCTTTTTGGGACCATACTTTTGTTACATCGAATGGATCGAAGCGATAAGTGTTCGCATCTTCAAGCGGCATGATTTGTACATAAAGCTTCCACTCAGGGAAATCGCCGTTTTCGATTGCGTTGAACAGATCTTCTGTATGGTAGTCCGGATTTTCACCAGCAAGTTTCTCCGCAACGGCAGGATCAAGGTTTTTAACGCCTTGCTGTGTTTTGAAGTGATATTTCACCCAAACACCTTCGCCTTTGTCGTTAACCCATTTGAATGTATGGGAACCGAAGCCATGCATATGGCGGAATGTCGCCGGGATACCGCGGTCAGACATAAGGATCGTCACTTGATGCAGGCTCTCTGGAGAAAGGGACCAGAAATCCCATACTGCATCAGGATTTTTCAAATGTGTCTGCGGATGTCTTTTTTGTGTATGGATGAAGTCAGGGAACTTGATCGCATCACGGATGAAGAATACAGGTGTATTGTTACCGACTAGATCATAGTTGCCTTCTTCTGTATAGAATTTAACAGCGAAACCGCGAGGGTCGCGCACTGTATCAGCAGAGCCCAGCTCGCCAGCTACAGTAGAGAAACGGATGAACATATCTGTTTTCTTGCCTACTTCTGAAAGGAAGGCTGCTTTGGTATATTTAGAAACATCATTGGTGACTTCAAAGTATCCATGTGCACCAGCACCTTTAGCGTGTACCACACGTTCAGGAACGCGTTCACGGTTGAAGTGTGCCAGTTTTTCAAGTAAATGCACATCTTGGATCAGTGTCGGTCCACGTGAACCAGCGGTTTGTGAATTCTGGTTGTCGCCAACTGGAGCTCCCCAGCTTGTAGTCAATTTTTTGTCTGCCAAGAAAATCACCTCGTATGTAATGTTTTAGTAAATCTATCAATATAGTAACATCTTTTTATTAAAAATCAATACTTAATTATAATAATTATAAACTTATTAACAAAAAAATTAAAAAGGATAAACCAGCTAGAAAGCAGGTTTACCCTGATAGGTTGAATGATACCGTTTCCAAAAATCTTATAAAGAAGTTACCCATGTGACTAAAGCCCATCCTATTATGCTACCGTTGATTAACAAGTTTGTTTTCCACATTGGCACCCCTCCTCCGTTGGTTTAAGTTTAACAAAAAATGAAAGGGTTTTCAATACTGGGATGAACCCAATTATTGGTTTGGACATCTTTAAAAATGCAGTTTGCTTTTATACCTTTTTCGGCCGGCTGATG
This sequence comes from Terribacillus sp. 7520-G, assembly GCF_002271665.1. Taxonomy (NCBI): domain Bacteria; kingdom Bacillati; phylum Bacillota; class Bacilli; order Caryophanales; family Bacillaceae; genus Terribacillus; species Terribacillus sp. 7520-G. Next base: position 29,879 of record NZ_NQFP01000024.1, read on the forward strand.
CCACCATTCCTGTTACTGTCAAAGAGGAGTCAGGGGATGAGGAGGGAAGGAGAAGCTTACCGCAATCAACGTCATCTTGATTCATTGAAACATGCTGACTTATCAAGGGATGCTTCGGAATGGGGGCCGGTAAAAGGGCTCAGCCGCCTTGGCAGAGATTTTCCCCCTGACAGGCCGGGTGCTTTCAGGGAGGCGATTGATTAACTGATCATCTGCAAGATGCCCGTGTCAGTCATTGAGCTGGTTAGAAGTGTTTGCATCTGTGAAGGCTAAAAAGGTCCCGGACTACTTGGTAAACGTCTGCTGCTTATGGAGAAGCCATCTTTTTTCATGTCTGGGCAGCCGAAAAGGAAGCATCATCCAGTTTGGAGAAAGCAACGGCAATGCGCGCTGCAGTCCTTTCTCAAGTAGCGATGGAAACTGAGAGTGATCAGGGTTTCCTTGTTGGCTTGATAAGCATGATCGCTAGATGAACAGGCTCGTCGATAAAGCTGTTATAAGAAAGAGATAAAAAAAGAGAGCTGCACTCGCAGCTCTTAGAGATGATTATCATAAGCAGTTGTCAAATTCTCCACAATTTCTTCCACATCATAGCCTTCAATCTGTTCGCGCGGGATGAAATGAACCAGTTCCCCGTCCTGCATCAAAGCAATCGATGGGGAGGATGGCGGCTGATCCGTGAAGTATTCGCGCATTTTTTCGGTCGCTTCCTTGTCCTGCCCGGCAAAAACCGTCACAAGATGCTCAGGTTTTTTCTCGTTTTTCAGAGATTCCCTTACGGCAGGCCGGGCAAGCCCTGCTGCACATCCGCAAACAGAATTGACGACGACCAATGTGCTGCCTTTTGCCTGGTTCACATAATTTTCTACCTGTTCTGCATCCGTAAGTTCCTGGAATCCTGCCTGTGTCAGTTCGTCCCTCATCGGCTGGACGATACCGCGCATGTATTCTTCATATGCATTCATTCATTTTTCCTCCTTTTGTTTGGCTGCTTCCGTCATTTGTTTCCAGACGGAGCCCTGTGCTGCTTCACCGCCGGCAATCCGTTCGATGGCCATATTCAGTTGCAGCTTCACTTCGAATTCTTTTTCCTGCCTTGCTGCTTTTTCCAGCATGGGAAGGCTTTCGGCTTCACCAAGCTCATAAAGGAACATTGCTGCCCGCCAGCGGACGATCCGATTCGGGTCGGCAAGTGTCGCTTCCATGGCTGGTGTCGCCTCTTTGAAGCCGAGATCGGAAAGGCAGTCGCCAGCCGTTCGGCGGACTGTCACGACTTTATCCTGCAGTGCACGATAAAGCAAGGGAAGGACTGCCTTGTCTTCGATCATGCCAAGATAGGCAGTTGCCAGACGGCGGATGGATGCTTTTGGATCCTGTAATGCTTTCTCAAGGAAGGCAAGATGCTCGATGTCCGGCTCCAGTTCATCCAATGCACGATAGCGTACACGCCAATCCTCTTCTTCCCAGACAGCCATGGTCGGCGAATTTCGTGTGGGAAGGGGTGCTTGAGGGTTATTGGCACGGGAAACGAGTTCTTGGAGGCGTTCCGGACTGTAGCTTGCCAGCAGTTCCTCATAGACATCCTGACCGACTTGCTCCGGATCACCGTAACGGGGATATTGTTCTTCCCATTTACGGGCGAAAACGATATTATCGCTCCCTGCTGCTTCCATTGCTGCTTCGGTAAACAAAGCCGGAAGTCCGATTCGCTTCTCCTGATCCTCGAACAGAAGCTTGATTTGCATCGGTACACCGTAGATCGTCTGAATCTGGACATCGACTTGTCCATAATGAGGCTCTTCGCTGCCGGCTCCTGCAGCTGAACCTTGATTTTCCTCCCCGAAGACCTTGCGGACAGCAGGGAGGATTGTTTCCCAGGCTGCTTTTGGGCTCCGTTCCAGTGCAAGGAAATCTGCAACACGATATATCCCTTTGACACCTTCGATTTGGAACAATGCTTGGATATACTCCGGATCGGCAGCGGTCACTGTTTCTTTTTTATAATCGAAACTGCTGCCCATCGGCAGCATATCATCCACTACGATCTTCATCGAGTATGGACTTGGGGTAGGCTCGATAGTCACGATCTTCATCGTATTCCCCCTATATACAAAATCATTTTTCTTCCTATAGACTATATCACAGAAAGGGTGAAAGTTGCGACAATGCGGCTCTAGGACTACAGCCCAATGAAAACTAAGTCTCTGTTTCTATTAACCTTGCGCACACTGTCTGCTAGAATGTTAATAATCCGTAAAAAATTCCACTTTTTTGAGCGCAGGATGCTATAATGATTTGGTAAATAATTTACGTTTGGAGTTGTGAAATGGATAATTGGATAACGCAGTTTATGGAACAATTCGGTTATTTTGCGATCGTATTGCTGATGGCCGGCGAGAACGTTTTCCCGCCTATCCCTTCAGAAATCATCCTGCTGTTCGGCGGCTTTTTGACAACCACTTCGGATAGTGTGACGGCAGTCGGTGTCATTATCGCAGCGACGATTGGTGCAGTCATCGGAGCCATTATCCTTTATGGAATCGGACTTCTCTTGGATGTCGAGCGCCTGGAGAAAATCGTGGACCGCTGGGGACATATATTGCGCATTAAAAAAGAAGATATACATAAAGCAGATGCTTGGTTCGACAAATATGGTGTATGGACGATTTTCCTTTGCCGTTTCGTACCGGTGATCCGGAGCTTGATTTCCATACCAGCCGGTATGTCCAATATGAATTTCCCGCTATTCCTTATCTTTACGACATTAGGGACACTCATTTGGAATACAGTATTAGTATTGCTCGGTATGTGGCTCGGTGAATCCTGGACGACGGTGGAAACTTATCTCGGGTATTATCAGGATGTCGTCATCGTGATACTGGCGATCATCTTCGTCCTGTTCGTCATTTGGTTCATCAGAAGGAATAAAAAGAAAAAGTAGTCAGAGGAGTAGAGGCATGAGTATTATCGAATTCTTTTCGGCCTTGATCATGGGGCTGGTAGAAGGGCTGACAGAGTTTGCCCCGGTTTCATCCACCGGTCACTTGATCATCGTCGATGATATGTGGCTGAAGATCCATGAGTTATTCAATGAAGAAGTGGCAAATACGTTCATCATCGTCATTCAGCTTGGTTCCATCTTGGCTTCGGTCATTGTATTTTGGGACAAGTTCATGCAGATTCTCGGCATCCGCAAACTGCAAGGGAAAGAAGAGGCGATGCCTGGCAAGAAAAACAAATTCAATCTTGGTATTGTCATTGTCGGTTTGCTGCCTGCGGGTGTCCTTGGACTTTTGTTCGACGATCTGATTGATAAGTATCTATTCTCCGTATGGTACGTAATCGTAGCATTGGTCGTAGGTGCTTTCTTTATGATCTTTGCGGATAGGGTATCCTCAAAGAAGAGAGAAACCATCGATTCGCTGGATGACCTTACCTATAAAAAAGCCTTCCTGATCGGATTATTCCAGTGTATTTCCTTATGGCCTGGGTTCTCCCGTTCCGGAGCAACGATTTCCGGCGGTGTCATCCTTGGATTGAATCACCGGGTGGCATCTGACTTCACCTTCATCATGGCAGTGCCGATCATGGCTGGTGCAAGCCTTGTCTCATTACGCAATCATCTGCATGCGTTCACGCCTGATGTGATCCCGTTCTTTATCGTCGGATTCATCAGCGCTTTCATTTTTGCTTTGATTGCCATCCGTACTTTCTTGAAAATCATTTCCAAATATAAACTTGTTCCTTTTGCCTTCTACCGCATCGGGTTGGCGATTGTGATCGTGATCTTCTTGATCTTCAATGGATCCCTGTCTTGAGCAGGGGTCTTTTTTTTGGCTAGAAGTGCCTTTCATATTATGGCGCAAAAGACAGAAGCTAATGCAGAAAGGAGGAGGAGCATCATGAAAAAGCATCGCGTTGATGGAGGAATCCGGATTGATGAAACGTATCAGCCAGGCATGGAGGAAGGACTTAACGAGCAGGAACCGAAAAAGAATCATGTGCGGGCCGATTATGAAGGCGATACAGGTGATGAGCATACGCTCGGGCATTACCGATGACAAGGCGTAATCGGATTTTGGTCCCGCAAGCACGGGAAGGTCTGGATGAGCTGAAGCACAAAATCATCCAGGAAGCCAACCAGCCATACAAAACAGAGCAGGCTTGCGATCCAGGGAATAGAACAAGCAGGGAAAATGGTAGGACAGGCGGCAGTATAGGCGGCAGCATGGTCCGCGAACTCATACGGATGGCAGAAGAGAATCTGAAGCACCGTTAAGGAGGAAAAGCCCGTGAACGAAAAAGACAAATCAATGGAAGATTATTATATGAAGTATACGGATTTGGATGGAGACGGTAAAGATATTTCATTTTCACAGGAAGAAGCCGATGCCGGGGATCTGGAGGCACAGGCCCGTTCCGATGCTGCCGATGCCCGTGTGGCAAAAAGGCATAAATAACCGGTCATATCTGAAGGAAGCACACGCCATACTAAGAAGGCACGACATCTCATAGGGGGTTATCACTTTGGAAAATCAAATGCAAACTGCACAAATGAATCAGCCGACAACCTTGCATGGCAAACAGAACCATGGTGGTCATGAGATCTTTGATACACATGAAATCCTTACCGGGATGATCAGTGTGATGGATCAATACAAGATCTTTGAACAATTCGTCCAGGATCCAGAGCTGAAGACAATTGCGCAACGCCAGGGTGATTTTCTAAAACAGACCTACAATACAATGGTGGAATCATTCAAAACAGGCCAGGATCCGACAGTGCCGACTACTTCCTACAGCATGCAGCAGGGAAATGATGTCGTCTACGGGCTGCAGCCAGCAGAACCGAAAAAGCCGATAACATCGGTCAATGAGGTGACGGATGAGTGTCTTTCCACGTATATGCTTTCTCAGGTGAAGGGACTTGCTTCCATGAGTGCGCTAAGTGCTTGTGAATTGACAAATCCTGTGCTGAGAAGGGTTGTAGCTGATTCCATACCGAACCTGATCGAGATGAGCTATGAAATATTCCTGTATCAGAACAAACATCATTATTATCAGGTGGCACAATTGCAGCCGAGTGATATGGCTGCAATGATGCAAAGTTATGATACAGCTCCTATGAATCAAACGCATTAAACGGAAGGTCCGCCATATAGGCGGACCTTTTCATTGATCCTTTTGCTGCTGATAATTCGCTTCTTCTTTCAGTTCATGACGCAGGCTTTCCACACTTGCTGCGCGTCTGTCGTTCTTTTCGTGCAAATAGGAAATTTCCTCATCGGTCAAATGCTCACTATTTGCTTTGACAAAATCCTCGGTCTGATGAACACGCTGCAGAGTATGCTGGATCGTATCTTCAATCCGTTCGGCATTGTCTGCGCGATTGTCCGGCTTTGGGTTTGGCATGATAAACCTCCTTTCAAGCAGATATAAGGTAGTATCCGCTATTGAAATGGAAGTTATGTATCCTACATATCTTTGGGGGGGATGCCAGGCAATGGCAAAGTGCCCAGCCAGGGAGCTATATTTTATAGCAATCCTTGTCTGTTTTCGTTACAAGCAAAACATCATGTAACAAAGTTGTCATTATTTTTAAAGAGATTCAAAAGTTCTATTGACGTCTCTTTTTCCATTTACTATACTAAAATAAGAATCTAATTGATAATGAATATCAGTATCACCGATGCTGCCGAAGAGGTTTTGACGCTTATGAAGTTGGTTTATTTGCTTATCGTTACAGTTTTATTAGCTGTTTGTTCCCTGTTTGTGGGAGTGGAAAATGTGTCATTTTCCGCTTTGTGGAACATGGATGGGGAAGCTTGGAATATCGTGCTTATCAGCCGGCTGCCTCGGATGCTCAGTATCATCATGGCTGGTGCAAGTCTCGGTATATGCGGGCTGATCATGCAGCAGCTTACCCAGAATAAATTCGTCTCACCGACAACTGCCGGGACGATGGATTGGGCAAGATTAGGGATCCTTGTTTCCTTGCTGTTCTTCACCGATGCGAGCCCGATATGGAAAATGTGTATCGCTGCGGCTTTTGCTTTATTCGGAACCTTGCTCTTCATGGGTATCCTCCAAAGATTGAAGCAGAAAGATACAATCTTTATCCCGCTGGTGGGAATCATGCTTGGTAATGTGGTCAGTTCCATTGCGACATTTTTCGCCCTGAAATTCGACCTGGTTCAAAATATGTCCTCATGGCTGCAGGGGGACTTCTCCCTGATCATGGAAGGGCGCTATGAACTTCTTTACTTGAGCATCCCGCTGCTGATCATAGCATTTTTATTTGCCAACATGTTCACGGTAGCGGGTATGGGGGAGGACTTCGCTACGAACCTCGGACTTCCATATAAGTATGTGGTGAATGTTGGTTTGATCATTGTAGCGATCATTACAGCAGTGGTCATCCTGACGGTCGGTGTCATCCCGTTCCTTGGTCTGATCGTGCCGAATATCGTCAGCATGTATCGCGGTGATAATTTGAAGAACAGTATTTGGCATACGGCTGTACTTGGTGCATTATTCCTGCTGATATGTGATATAGCAGGGCGCTTGATCATCTACCCATATGAAATTTCAGTAGGTTTGATGGTGGGCGTCATCGGGACAGGTATCTTCCTTTATATGCTGTTGAGGAGGAAGGCCTATGCTTAAGCGAAAAATTATCATACTCGTCTTGATTGCCTTGGGATTGGCTGGTTTATACCTGTTCATCCATATGAACTTCCAAGCGATGGAGTACTTGCTGCGTACCCGGCTGGAGAAAATCCTGGCCATGTTCCTGTGCGCTGTATCCATCGGAGTCTCGACTGTCGTATTCCAGACGATTACACATAATCGGATTTTGACGCCAAGTATCATGGGTCTCGATAGTGTGTATATGTTCATCCAGACCATCGTCGTCTTCCTGTTCGGTTCAGGGACATTTGCCATCCTCCAGAGTGATGCTTATTTCTTTGTCACCATCCTGCTGATGGTCGGTTTCGCTTTTGGATTGTATCAGCTGCTGTTCCGCAGGGGAGAGAATAATCTGTTCCTGCTGCTGCTTGTCGGGCTGGTGCTTGGGACATTTTTCAGCAGTCTTTCATCGTTCATGCAGATGATAATCGACCCAAATGAATTTCTCCTGATCCAGGATAGCATGTTCGCAAGCTTCACGGATGTAAATACGAATCTCCTGCTTGTCTCGGCAGTGATCATCATTTTGCTGTGTATTTACATATTCCGATACCGTCATTATTTCGATGTCATGTCGATCGGGCGTGATCATGCAGTCAACCTTGGCGTCCCTTACGAAAAAATCGTCAAACGGATGTTCTTGGTTATTGCAGTGATGGTTGCCGTATCCACTGCGTTGGTCGGACCTATCACTTTCCTGGGATTGCTGACTGCCAATCTGGCACGGGAATTCCTCCAAACGTTCCGTCACACATATCTGCTGATGGCAGCAAGTCTGCTCAGCGTCATCGCATTGCTCGGCGGCCAGCTGATTGTCGAAAGGATTTTTTCTTTCTCTACGCCAATCAGTGTCATTATCAATTTCGTCGGCGGTATTTACTTCATTTATTTATTGGTAAAGGAGAGTAAGAAGATATGATCGTAGCAGAAAAGCTGTCTAAGTTTTTTGGATCCAAGAAAGTCATCCAGGATGTTTCCGTCGAGGTGAAGCGCGGTGCGATCACTTCCTTCATCGGCCCTAACGGTGCTGGGAAGAGTACCTTGCTTTCCATGGTGAGCAGACTGCTGAAACAAGATGATGGGATTGTATATCTTGACGGTAAAGATGTACACAAACAAAAAAGTAAGGACTTGGCGAAGACAATAGCGATACTGCGTCAATCCAATGTTGTCCAGATGAGGCTGACAGTGCGCGAGCTGGTCAGCTTCGGCCGATTCCCGTATTCCAGCGGTCGACTCACTCCCGAAGATGAGGAGAAGGTCAGTGAGGCCATTGCTTATGTGAATCTGGAGGATTTGGAAGATAAATACTTGAACGAACTGAGCGGGGGACAAAAGCAGCGGGCATTCATCGCCATGGTCCTGGCGCAGGATACAGAATACATCCTGCTGGATGAACCGCTGAATAATCTCGATATGAAGCATGCCGTTCAAATGATGAAGCTTCTCCGCAGGCTGGTGGAGGATTTTGGTAAGACGATCCTCCTTGTCATCCATGATATCAATTTTGCTTCCGTCTATTCGGACCGCATCGTGGCAATGAAGGATGGCCGGATTATCGCGGAGGGTCCAACGGAAGAAATTATCCAATCTGACGTTCTCAAATCCATATATGATCTGGATATCGATGTCCATAATATCAGCTGTAATCGGATTTGTGTCTACTTTTAATCAACTGGGGTTAAAGGGGTGATGCCGTTATGAAGCATAATGCCTTTTTTGGCCAGCAATTCATCCATCAAAGAGAAAAAGGAGAGGGATAAAATGAAAAAACTGACGTTGTTGATGACAGGTCTATTATTCGTACTTCTGCTTGCAGCATGCGGGAGCAATTCCGATAGCGCAAGCAGTGCAGATAAAGAGGAAGAAAAGCTTACCATCAAGCATGAACTAGGTGAAACGGAAGTCGCTAAGAATCCAGAAAAGATTGTTGCATTCGATATGGGAGCATTGGACACTTTGGATAAGCTTGGTGTCGATGTAGCAGGTGTCCCGCAAGAGAGCCTTCCTGATTATCTTTCCAAATACAGCAGTAAGGACTATGAAAACGTCGGCGGCCTGAAGGAGCCGGATTTGGAGAAAATCGCAGAAATGCAGCCGGATGTCATCTTCATTTCCGGTCGTCAAAGCGACTATTATGACCAGCTTAGTGAGCTTGCACCAACAATTTATGTTGGGGTCGATACGACGGATTATATGAATTCATTCAAAAAGAATACAGAAACGATTGCAAAAATCGTAGGTAAAGAAAAAGAAGCAGAACAAGCATTGGGTGAAATCGATGACGCAATTGCGGAATTGAAAAGCAAAGCAGAAGGCATGGATGAAAAAGCTTTGATCACACTTGTGAATGATGGCAGTGTAAGTGCTTATGGGAAAGCTTCCCGTTTCGGTGTGATCCATGATGTATATGGTGTGCCTGCTGTCGATGACACGATTGAAGCTTCCACACATGGTCAATCCATCGGTTTCGAGTACATCTCAGAAAAGGATCCTGATTACTTGTTTGTAGTAGATCGCGGTGCTGTTGTAGGCAACGGTACTTCTTCAGCCGAAAAAGTATTGGATAATGAATTGGTCAACGGCACAAAAGCTGCGAAAGAAAACCACATCACTTATCTAAACCCAAACTACTGGTATCTATCCGGCGGCGGACTGGAGTCCGAATTGGAGAAAGTGAAAGAAGTCTCCGACGCATTGGAATAAGTAAAACAAAAAAAGCGCAAATGCACATGCATTTGCGCTCTTTTTTCAATGTGCATCTTCTTGATGGAAGTAATTCGGCTTCAAAATCCTGTTTGGATAGGGCTTGTGAAAAATATGGGTCGTCGCAGGCGACATTGGCGGAATAAGCCAGCTCCACATTCCCGTCACATCTCGTCCTGCTTTTTGCTCTTGCTTCTCGAAATGGGCAAATTGCTTGGCGGCGGTATGATGATCGACAATGGTAATGCCTGCTTTATGGAACGATTGAAGCACTGCGATATTCAATTCGACCAATGCCCGGTCCTTCCATAGGGTCGATGTTTTGCTTTGATCAAGACCAATCAGCTCCGCCACTTTCGGAAGCAGGTTGTAACGATCCTCATCGGCAAGATTCCGCGCCCCGATTTCCGTGCCCATGTACCAGCCGTTGAACGGCGCTGCGTTATAAGTGATGCCTCCAATCTCCAATTTCATGTCGGAAATGATCGGAACTGCATACCAGCGCAAGTCAAGCTCAGCAAAATCAGGGTATTCCTCATGCTCGATACGTACTTCCTTCACGATTTCTGCTGGTATTTCCTTAAGTGCGGGCTTTTCATCACCGACTTGCACAACGAGCGGCAGGATATCAAAGGCCGTCCCTTTGCCTTTCCAGCCAAGAGCATTGCAAATAGAGGTGAAGCGGATGGAAGCAGGATCTCCGATGATGCCATCCTCCGTTTCATATCCGGCATATCGGAGCAGCTGATGATTCCAAATCCGGATATTTTTATCTGGTGAGAAAACCGTGATCAAAGGTTTTATCTTTCCGTCATTTGTCGCTTTGTCAATATGATCGAACAGCCTCTGCAATACTTCTTCATTATTATTTGCATCGCGGGCGTCTATCACTTGCAGACCATTCCAGAACAAGCGTCCGATGCAGCGATTCGAATTACGCCATGCCATTCTGGCCCCATGCGTCAGTTCTTCTGCTGTATGGGTATATGTTGCATCGCGTGTTATATCGTGCCTGATTTCGCTCAGACGCCGATTCATTTCCATTTCTGATTTCCCCAGTTCCTGGTAGCTTTCCCGAATGAATTCGGTTGCTTCTTCCAAAAGTCCCTCCATATGATGCAGCCTCCTTTAGTCAGTTAGTAGTATAGCATCCGATGAAGGAAAAGATTTAATGTGGTGAAAAATGTAGAAAAAGGTTCATGATTGCAGCAGATAAGCCGATAGAAAAGAAGAGGGATAAAGGGGGAACAATGATGAAAAAACGATATCCAGTCACTATGCTTAGTTTGGGATACCTTTATGCATGTTTGCTTATCCTGCAAAATGAAAGGGTTTTCTTTCTGGATTGGCGGATCAATGTGATCATTGGTATTGTTTTGGCAGGGGGAAGCTTTGCTTTTGTTTTTGCATACAAACAGGAAAAGCCGGAGGGGATGGCGGAAGAGCCGATTGCAGCCGAGACGATCGTTCAGGAGCCGCCAGCGATAATCGAACCTGATGCCGAACCAGTGATCGAAACGGGGACTGCCGAACTGGAACAGGCAGGTGAAGCGCTGAAGCAGATTGTCAAAGCTTTGGAAGAAGTGACGGTTGGATCCGAGCATCAATCCCGGTCATCAGCAGAGCTGGCCGCAGCAATGCAGAAGTTTGCGGAAAATGTCATGATGGTTGCCCTGAAAGGGGAAGAAGCGAAGCAGATTGCAGCAAAAATGGATGCATTAACAAAAGAAGGGGCCTCTCATATGGATGATTCAGTAAATCATATGGACACGATAACAAGTAAAATTACATTCTCCTATGAAAAAGTGAGAGGCTTGAATGGCAAGACAGATCAAATCAGTGCCTTGCTCAAGGCAATCAAGGATATAGCCGAGCAGACGAATCTGCTGGCACTGAATGCTGCCATCGAAGCAGCCCGGGCAGGCGAGCAAGGACGAGGGTTCGCTGTTGTGGCCGATGAGGTGCGCAAACTTTCCGATCAGGTCCGTGTTGCAGTGACGGATATAACAGATGTGTTCCAAAGCATCCAAACAGAATCGAAGGAAGCTGTCGAAGCTCTCGGTGCAGGAAGGGAAGCCGTGGCTGCCGGTTCTGATAAAATCACGACGACCCAAAGCACATTCGAACAGCTGTCGGAGGAGATCGGCATCACCAGCAGCCAAATCGAAGAGATTGCTGCAGCGATGTATGATGTGCTTGATAATACACGTGGTGTAACAGATAGTATCAATAGTATAGTTGCGGTGGCGCAACAGAATGCAGCAAGTATGCAGGAGGTTACAGCCATTACGCAGGATATCCAGCATAAATTCGATAAGAAATGAAAAAAGCGACCAGAAATGGTCGCTTTTCGTTTAGGCTGCAATTCCCCAAGGGGAGAAAAGTATATACAAACCGATGATGCAGATTGTGATGAAGATCGCAAATGACTTTGCATATTTCCAAGGTGTCATATCGACAACTGCCGCATCCCTCAGTACAAAAGGCTCTTTCCGCGGCTTCCATTTGCCTAGGGCGATCATAAGGAGCAGGCTGAACGGGAAGAGGATGGCCAATACATAAAGGAAGTGTACTTCGCCAAAAAATACCTTGGATAAACCATACAGAATCAAATGTGTCACGATTGCAATCTTAACTGCAAACGCAGGTACCCGTTTCGTAAAGAACCCAATGAAGATGGCTGCCACGATCGGTACGTTGATGAATCCGAACATCTCTTGCAGATAATTATATAACCCGCTAGGGAAGAAGATGATGAATGGTGCGATGATGATGGAAATGACACCGACTGCAATCGCGAATATACGTCCTGCTTTCACAAGCTCGGAATCGGTCGCGTCCTTACGGAAAAGAGGTTTGTACAAGTCCAAAGTGAACAATGTCATCGTACTGCTCAAGGCACCATTGAACGAACTGAGGATGGCGCCGAACAGGATGGCTGCAAAAATACCAGTTATGGCTGTAGGCAGCAAATCGATGACCAAAGTTGGATAGGCATCATCCGCCGTTTTCAATGTATCCCCGTAAAGATGGAAGGCTATCGTACCGGGCAGCAGCAGATAAAGAACACCGAACATCTTGAAGAAGCCTGTCAAAAGGACACCTTTTTGCCCCTCGGCCAGATTTTTTGCCCCTAGCGATTTTTGGACGATTGCCTGGTTGGCTGCCCAGTAGAAGAGGTTGTTTACAAGCAACCCGGTAAAGATTGTCGGCCACGGAACATTGGCATCATTGCTGCTGTCGATTGCATTCAGTTTTTCGGGATGATCGTTTATCAGCTTGTCGATGCCTCCGGTGATGCTGCTGTCTCCCAAGGTCCAAAGGCCCAGCAGTAAAATACCTATACCACTTACAATCAGGGCGATGCCATATAAGGTATCAGCGGCCGAAATCGCACGCAGACCCCCGAATACCACGTAGCCAAGGCTGACTAATCCGATCACCCCGGCAATCAACGCAACCGCCCAAAATGTACTGATATGTAATCCGCCAGTTAAATCAAATATGGAATCCAGCACTAATGCCCCGGAATAAAGGACAGTCGGCAAGAAAGAAGTCATATAGCCCAGAATGAACAAAACAGATACGAACTGACGCGTCCGCATATCAAAGCGTTGTTCAAGAAAGTCGGGTATGGTTGTGATCCCCGTTTTTAAATATCGGGGAAGGAAAAGAAATGCAAGGACGAACAAAGCAAGCGGTGATGTGACTTCCCAGGCCATCGCAGTGAAGTTGCCGCCGAACGTCTGACCGTTCTGTCCGACCAGCTGTTCCGTGGATAGGTTTGTCAGGAGCATCGAACTTCCGATTGCTATTCCAGTAAGACTGCGGCCTCCGAGGAAATAACCGTCCGATGTTGCAAGATCGATCCCCCTCGTCTTGCGCCAGGAATAATAGGCGATACCGATCGTCACAAGGATGAATGATAGAATGATGAACGCATAAAGCATGACTGTTCCTCCTTATACTTTCGAGCAGATGTTACTGTGATTCTCTTGATGGGATACCCCTGACTTTCTTTGGCCAAACCTATTTGGATGTTTGGATCCGCTTCCTTGATTTTTTTGTTAAATAAATGGGTTTTGGTTTGTATCGAGGACTTTTCTGTTGTATCTTAAGCCAATGTCATGCTTTAAAAGGAGGATTAAAATGTCTTTAGCGAGCAGGCAGTTCAAGCCTGCGACAGTCATCGCCGTCCTTATGATCTGTGCTTTTGCCATCGGGACGACGGAATATGTAGTGACAGGGGTGCTCACCCATATAGCCCAGGACCTTGGAGTCACAATTGCAGCTGCCGGTCTTGTAGTCAGCATGTATGCGCTTGGTGTTGCGGTATTCGGCCCGCTGATGACGACACTTTCGGTCAAGCTGCCCCGCAAGCCGATGCTGCTTTTATTCATGCTGATATTCATCATCAGTAATATTATCAGTGCGACAGCGCCAAATTTTACGGTATTGCTCATTTCAAGGGTCACTTCCGCATTCATCCATGGTCCGTTTTTTGCATTGGCATTCGTCATGGCAAGTGAGCTGGTGGAGCCGCGCAAACGGGTCCAGGCAATCGCGGCAGTCAACGGAGGCCTGACGATTGCCATCATGATCGGGGTGCCATTCGGGGCCTACCTTGGTTCTCTCATTGAGTGGCGCCTTGTATTCTGGCTGATTGCATTGCTCGGGATCATAGGTTTCATTGGCTTGCTCATTTGTGCGCCGAATACGAAGCCCGAAGAAACCCCGCGCATCAAGCAGGAGCTTAGTGTGTTCAAGCATAAGCAAGTGCTGCTGACGATAGCCATCATCATTTTTGGATATTCAGGTGTATTCACTGCTTATACGTATATTGAACCATTGCTGCGTTCGGTCACCGGCTTTGGCGGTATAGGTATCATGATCAGTCTGTTCTTTTTCGGAATGGGCAGTGTGATCGGTAATTTTTCCACACCCAAATTGGCTGGAGGGAATGTGACCAGGACGCTTATCTATGTGTTTGCAATACTGACAGTGATCCTATTGCTGTTTCCGCTGGCAACGCCACATGCCGTCGCAGCTGTTTTGGTCATCGGCCTGTTCGGGGCAGGGGCATTCGGCACGACGCCTTTATTACAGTCGAAAATCGTCATGGCAGCAGCCGAAGGTCCGACAATCGCAGCAGCCACAAGTGTCTCCGCGTTCAATCTAGCCAATGCCGGAGGAGCTTATATAGGCGGGCTCGTATTGGATGCAGGACTCGGATTCACATGGCTGACCGTCATCGGGGCCGGGATATCCATCATCGGCATACTATTATCTGCCATCAGCTTTCGGGAAGGGAAAAAAGAAACCGAAGCCGCTTAAACTATTGTAAGTCCTGATATATTCCTGCATACTAGAGTAAATTCGGGGCAGGGGGGAGCAGGACATGGATCCAGTGTTGAGAGATTTCAAGACCATAATCGAAACGGAACGGCTTATCATCAGGCAGCCGCTAATCGGTGACGGGAAAGCTGTCAATGAAGCGATCAAGGCCTCGTTGCCGGAGTTGAAAAGGTGGATGGCTTTCGCACAGGAATTGCCAGCACCAGAGGAAACCGAAGCAAATATCAGGCAGTCGGTTGCAGATTGGATCAATCGGACGAACTTGCGTATGCTCATCTTTCACAAGGATACGGGAAAATTCATCGGGTCCAGCGGTTTTCATGCCATCGATTGGGATATTCCAAAAGTTGAAATAGGCTATTGGATGGATACACGCCACACCGGTCGTGGTTATATGACCGAAGCCGTAGGGGCGCAGACGGAGTATGCTTTTACCGAGCTTGGTGTCCGGCGGATCCAGATACTCTGCGATGAGGAAAACAGTGCAAGCCGGGCCGTCCCGGAACGGCTCGGGTATAAGCTGGAGGGGATACATCATTGCGACAGCCTCCGTGCCGATGGAAAGACAGTCCGCAATACGGTGTATTACAGCAAAACCAGATAACGTATGGATTACCAATAAATGAGCATAAATTACATAAAACGTTCAAATTTTGTTCACTACTTATTCGTATTCTCTCTTTTTGCCGGTGTTAGAATGTAAAATGAACTGTTTACTTACCGGGCAAGTCTGGTCTTTTTGGCTGCTTTGTATTACACTAGTTTCTGGATTGTTGTCAGACACTGCCGATCAGGCAGTGTGATTATGTGTTTCCAGTTGAATTTCTGCAGCTTTTAGGTATTGCGGAAGGTTCATTGTGAAATACTTATCAAAAACCCTATTAAAGCGAAGGGGTCGTTTTCTTATGCAGAGGGAAAATGACACATTCGTGAACTCAGGTAAAGAAAGGAAGGGAAGCAGGCGCATGCTTAAAAAATTGAAACCCTTGAGTCTTCTGTTGTTCCTTGCCCTGCCGCTAATGCTCGCCGGATGTTCAACACCGGAAGTGCTCGATCCGAAAGGACCAGTGGCAAGTCAGCAAAGTGACCTTATTATTCTATCAATCATCTTCATGCTTACAATCGTTGCGGTTGTATTCGTACTGTTGACGATCATCCTTGTCAAGTACAGAGAAAGAAAGGATCACGATAAGTACAGCCCTGAATTACACGGCAGCACGCTGCTCGAGACGATCTGGACGATCATCCCGATCATCATCGTCATCATCTTGGCTGTCCCAACCGTCAGAACGATCTACTCATTAGAGGACGCGCCTGAGCCGAAAACGGCTGAAGCTGCGAATGAGGATCCGCTGGTGATCCACGCAACATCCATCAACTGGAAATGGGTATTCTCCTATCCGGATGAAGACATTGAAACAGTGAACTATCTGCACATCCCGATTCACCGTCCGGTGGAATTCAAACTGACCTCCGCCGATTCCATGGCTGCTCTATGGATACCGAGCCTGGGCGGTCAGAAATACAACATGGCAGGCATGCAGACGACACTATATCTGCAGGCCGATGAAGCAGGCGTCTATAATGGACGGAATGCCAACTTCACAGGAGAAGGCTTCAATGAACAGCGATTCAAAGTCTACGCTGAGGAAGAAGCCGATTACGATCAGTGGGTGGAAGAAGTGCAAAACTCCGCTCCGGAACTGACACAATACGAGTATGACAATCTTCTGATTCCTGGTGTATATGACGGAACAGCTGAATTCAATGGTACGCATTTGCAATGGATCGACCATTCCAAAGATGCGGAATACACATTGGAAGCATGGGATCGCCTAGGCTATGAGCCGAAGAATCCGCATGCAAAAGACAAATCTCAACATATCTTGCCTGAAGACGAAATTCCATACTATCAGCAAGACAATACTGTAGACTACTCGGATGAAGACATGGACTCCAAAGAACATGCACATGCGAGTCACGAGTAACAGAGAGAGGGGGAAGAGTTTTGGACTTAAAATGGAATGAGTTTATCATTACCGGCGACCCATTGATCCTGGGTGCACAGATCAGCATCTTACTCGGCGGTATCGCCGTTGTAGCTGCCCTTACTTACTTTAAAAAATGGAGTTGGCTATGGAAAGAATGGCTGACTTCCGTCGACCATAAGAAACTGGGTATCATGTATATCCTCAGTGCCCTTTTAATGCTTTTCCGCGGCGGTATCGATGGTTTGATGATCCGTACGCAGCTTGCTAAACCAGGGATGGAATTCCTGGATCCGCAGCATTATAATGAGGTATTCTCGACACACGGTGTCATCATGATTCTCTTCATGGCGATGCCATTCCTGATCGGTTTGATCAACTATATCGTACCGTTGCAAATCGGTGCGCGTGACGTTGCATTCCCTTATTTGAACAACTTGAGCTTCTGGACATTCTTTGTCGGTATGGCTCTATTCAACATTTCCTTCATCATCGGTGGTTCGCCGGATGCCGGATGGACTGGATATACGCCGCTTGCGACGAATGAATTCAGCCCGGGTCCTGGACAGAACTACTACGTGCTAGGTATCCAGATTGCCGGTATCGGTACATTGATGACAGGTATCAACTTCTTCGTCACCATCTTGAAGATGCGTACGAAAGGTATGACATTGATGAAAATGTCCATGTTCACATGGACGACTTTGATCACAATGCTGATCATCATCTTCGCATTTCCAGTGCTTACAGTCGCACTTGCTATGCAGACATTCGACCGTCTATTCGGTTCCGTACTCTTCACCTTGCAAGGTGATGGTAACCCGATGCTTTGGGTCAACCTATTCTGGGTATGGGGTCACCCTGAAGTATATATCGTTATTCTTCCTGCTTTCGGGATTTTCTCTGAGATCATCTCGACATTTGCAAGGAAACAGCTATTCGCCTATAAAGCGATGGTTGTATCGATTGTGACGATTTCCGTGCTGAGCTTCCTTGTATGGGTTCACCACTTCTTCACGATGGGTAATAGCGCAGAAGCGAACAGTTTCTTCTCTATTACGACGATGGCTATCTCGATCCCGACCGGGGTTAAGATATTCAACTGGCTCTTCACGATGTATCGGGGCCGTATCAGCTTTACCACACCGATGCTCTGGTCCCTTGCCTTCATCCCGAACTTCGTTATCGGTGGGGTGACAGGGGTCATGCTCGCGATGGCAGCAGCTGACTATCAGTATCACAATACGTACTTCCTGGTATCGCACTTCCACTATGTGCTGATTTCTGGTACAGTATTTGCTTGTTTTGCAGGTTTGATTTTCTGGTATCCGAAGATGTTCGGACATAAATTGAACGAAAAAATCGGTAAATGGGCATTCTGGATTTTCGTCATTGGCTTCAACGTATGTTTCTTCCCGCAGTATTTCCTAGGGTTGGACGGTATGCCAAGACGTATTTCCACGTATACACCGGAAGATGGCTGGACAGGATTGAACATGATTTCGACAATCGGTGCGTTCATGATGGGTCTTGCATTCATCATCTTCGTGTACAACATCTACTATAGCTGGAGACATGCACCAAGAGAGAAGACTGGCGATGCTTGGGGTCTTGGACGTAACTTGGAATGGGCGACAAGTTCATCGATCCCGCCGCATTACAACTTTGCAGTCCTTCCTGAAGTGACAGGTCTCGATCCATACTGGGATATGAAAGAAAAAGGCCTTGATCGACAGAAGAACACGGATTATAAGCCGATTCATATGCCAAGCAACTCTTCCATTCCAGCAATCATGTCAGTATTGATGGGGATTGCAGCTTTCGGGCTTACATTCCAATGGTACTGGGTTGGAATCGTAGGTGCCATCGGTATCTTCATCACAATGATCGTCCGTTCATTCGATTACAATGACGGCTACTATATCAGCGTGGAAGAAATAAAAGAAACAGAAGCGAAAGCGAATAAATAAAGGAGGTTGTGAAGAAATGGCACATGATCACAATGTGAACCCCAACGCTCCATTGGAATACCAATCAGAAACCGGCCGTTTGAACATCACCGGTTTCTGGACCTTCCTTGGTGCAGAGATCGCTTTGTTCTCGACACTATTCGCATCCTATTTCGCGTTACAATCACGTGTAGGCGATGGACCGACATCAATCGAGATGTTCGAAGCAGGCCTGGTCATGATCATGACGATGCTGCTTCTTACAAGTAGTTTCACATGCGGTATCGCGATTCACGAAATGCGTGCGAACAATGTAAAAGGCGTTATCATCTGGATGATCATCACACTCATCCTGGGTGCAGGATTTATCGGTTATGAGCTTTATGAATTTGTACATTACGTACATGAAGGTGTTACACTAGGAACAAGTGCACACTGGTCAATGTTCTTCATCTTGCTTGGTACTCACGGTCTGCACGTTTCGATCGGTATCGGCTGGATCATCCTGCTGCTCATCCAGCTTGCAAGAAGGGGACTTACACCAAAAACAGCGTCGAAAGTATTTATTTCTAGTCTTTATTGGCACTTCCTGGACGTTGTGTGGATCTTTATCTTCACATGCGTCTACTTGATGGGGATGGTGAATTAATATGAGTCAACAAACGAAAAAAGGACATTTCCCTTGGAAGCATGTCATCGGCTTTTTGATTTCGATTGCATTGACACTCGTCGCCTTCGCAACAGCGCTATGGACAGACTGGTCATCATCAACGATTTTCATCATCATCTTGATTTTTGCGGTTATCCAGGCAGCATTGCAGCTTGTTATGTTCATGCACATGACAGAAGGAGAAGACGGTGGATTGATTTCCGGGAATACACTTTTCGGTTTCTTCATCGCTATCGTCATCATTCTCGGTACTTACTGGCTGATGACTTCCGGTCACATGCACATGGGTATGAGTATGTAAGATAAGACCCGCTCTTTGAGCGGGTTTTTTTGTATTATTTTCTGCTTTTCAATAGAATGGAAAAGAGAAATGAGGAGGTACGGCGCATGATAATCGCAAATGAGGAACATATTCTTGAAAAGGCCAAGCAAGCAGCGGAAGTTGCAAGACAATATAAAAGGATCGGCGATGAGCAGGCACGGCTCGCTCCGCAGGTGGTGGATGCATTTCGCTCGACTGGTTATACATTGCTGACCATCCCGAAAATGCACGGAGGGGATGGAGCCAATTTGCATGATTTCCTGCTGGCACAGGAAACGGTAGCTGCTGGTGATGGAGCGGCGGCTTTATCCATAGGCTGGCATCTCAGCACGATGCAGGATTTGACTGAAAATGCGGATTGGCCCGATGGGGTGTTTGAGGATTTCCTGCAAGAAGTCATCCAGGAGCGTAAGATAGTCAATCGTGCAGCGTCGGAACCGAATACAGGGAGTCCTACACGTGGAGGCATTCCAGAAACGAAAGCTGTGCGGGAGGGCAATCATTATATAATAACCGGCCGTAAAACCTTCACTTCCATGGCTGCTGATCTGGATTATTATTTGGTTACGGCTTATGTAGAAGATGATGATACTGTCGGAAGCTTTTTGATTTCCAGGGAAATAAATGGAGTACGTGTCGAAAAGACATGGAATCCCATGGGAATGCGTGCAACCGGAAGTGACGATTTGATTTTGGAAAAGGTTAAGGTGCCAGCTGATCATTATGTAGAACGAACCAGGAAGAAGTCAGGGCCAAAAGGATCGTTACTGCATATTCCAGCCTGTTATTTAGGCATTGCCAAAAGCGCACGTGACGAAGCTGTCAAGTTCGCTAAAGCATTCCAGCCGAATACATTGGATAAACCGATCATCAGTGTTCCTCACATACGGGAGAAAATCGGGAAAATGGATTTGGAATTGATGCAAGCCAGACATTTCATGTATCATGTTGCCAGTTTGTGGGATAGCTATCCTGAGAAGCGGAAATACCTGGGACCTGAGCTGGCAGCAGTAAAAGTAAATGCCACCAGGGCTGCTTCCGAGGCAGTGGACTTGGCGATGCGGATTGCCGGCGGCAGGGGACTTGCCAAGTCACAAGTCTTCGAGCAGCATTATCGGGATGTACGTGCCGGCCTGCATAACCCGCCTATGGATGATGCTGTATTGGAGCTCCTGGCTTCCCATGCTGAGAAAAAAGATAATTAATTTATTCTTTTTAGTACCAGGTATTAAAACTAGATGGTATAATGGAGGCAGATGTAAAGGAGGCAGATAATATGGAATCCAAAGCACGCATAACAGCGATTGGAACATATATACCGGAAAAGGTGTTGACCAATGCAGATTTTGAAAAAATGGTCGATACTTCCGATGAATGGATTGTACAGCGAACTGGCATCAAAGAAAGAAGAATCGCTGCTGAAGATGAATATGTAACAGATTTATGTGAAAATGCTGCACGGAACCTGGCGAAGAATTTCAACAAGTCATTGGATGATGTGGACTTGATCCTTGTGGCTACAGTGACTGGGGAATATAAATTCCCTAGTGTTTCCAGTCAGCTGCAAGCAAGACTAGGCCTGAAGAACACGGGAGCCGTCGATTTGGGCGGTGCATGTGCAGGCTTCGTATATGGACTGCATATGGCTAATGGATTGGTCACTGCCGGCATGCATAAGAAAGTACTTGTTTTAGGCGGAGAAACATTGTCCAAGATCACTGATTATACCGACCGTACAAGCTGTATCCTATTTGGGGACGGTGCTGGTGCGGCATTGGTGGAGTACGATGCTGAAAATCCTGGCTTCTTCGGCTTTCACATGGGAACGAAAGGGGAAGGCGGCCGCCATCTATACCAAACGGGCTTGTCCACAAAGATGAATGGGGAAGAGCTCACCAACCCAGGCAAATTGGTCCAAAACGGACGCGAAGTATATAAATGGGCCGTTTCCGGTGTTCCAAAGGGTGTCAAGAAACTGGTGGAAGAAGCAAACATGTCCATGGATGATATCGATTGGTTCATCCCGCACAGTGCGAACATGCGGATGATCGAGTCCATCTGTGATCGTTTGGATTATCCGGTGGAAAAGACGCTTACCAGCATGGCGACAGCTGGTAATACATCTTCGGCTACGATTCCTTTGGCTTTTGATTTCGGATTGCAGGAAAACAAGGTCAAAGATGGAGATACCATGCTATTATACGGATTCGGCGGCGGTCTGACCGAATGCGGTATCATCATCAAATGGGATCCAAAAGCATAAAAAATAAGCCCGTGGGTATTACTCCACGGGCTTTCTTCTGTTCATTTCTTCAAGAATCCTTATGCGGACCGCGAACAGGCAAATCACCAGCGATTTTCGTACGGAATTGATCCAGGAAGATGACATTGTAGTATTGATCTTTGCCATTGCGTATGACGTATTTCCGCACGTAAGCATGCAAAAATGTCCCATCCAGCCAAGCCAGGATCAGTCCTGCTGGAATGGCACCTGCCAATGGATGCACATGTCCATCGGACGCCAGGAAGATCAGCATCCAGCTGACAATGGTGAAGAAGATACAATCAAGCCATCCAGTGCTTTTATTTGTTTTACCTGGGAGCAATGCCATGTCGATCAAGTAACCGATGACTGTCAGGATGACTGTCAGCTGTGCTACTTTGGTGAAAGATAATTGATAGATTAAACCTGCGAAGAGATAAAGGATAGCCACGGCAAAGATGCCTTTCAGAACTATGGCTTTGATATGTTTCATCATTGTTCACCTGCTGCTTTTTTTATACAATATGTCCAGTTTGAGCCGCTTGTATACGCAGCTGCAACAAGTCCGGAAAATATGGTATAATAACCTGCTGTAAGTCAAGAGATAGGAGTTTATGTCGATTATGATTACAAATATAAGAGAAGCATGGTTTTCCAATGTGCCGAAAGATGTATTATCAGGCATTTTGGTCGCTTTGGCACTCATTCCAGAAGCAATTGCTTTTTCCATCATTGCTGGTGTCGATCCGATGGTCGGATTGTATGCCTCTTTCTGTATAGCCATCGTAATATCATTCGCTGGCGGAAGACCCGCGATGATATCTGCAGCTACAGGCGCGATGGCACTCGTGATGGGAAGTCTGGTGGCTGATCACGGACTGCAGTATCTTTTCGCGACGACAATCCTGACGGGTATCATCCAAATTCTATTCGGTGTCTTTAAAGTGGCGAGATTGATGATTTTCATCCCGCGTCCGGTCATGATCGGATTCGTAAATAGTCTGGCAATCTTGATCTTCATGGCCCAGCTTGTACATTTCAAAGGTGAATCATGGCAAATTTATGCTTTCGCAGCAGGCGCCCTGCTGATCATCTATGTGCTCCCGCGGTTTGTGAAAGCTATTCCATCACCGCTGGTGGCGATTGTCGTGATGACCATCATCGCCATCTTTACCCATAGCTCGACGAAAACAGTCGGCGACATGGGAGAGCTGAAGCAGGCTTTGCCCTCGTTCTTCATCCCGGATGTCCCGTTCAATATGGAAACATTTCAAATCATTTTTCCGTATGCGATTGCTTTGGCGATCGTCGGTCTGATGGAGACCTTCCTGACAGCGCAGCTATTGGATGAATATACGGATACAGATAGTAATAAGAACCGTGAAGCGCGCGGACAGGGGATTGCCAATATTGCTGCCGGATTCTTCGGCGGAATGGCAGGCTGTGCGATGATCGGGCAATCCGTCATCAACGTAAAAGCTGGGGGACGCACCCGCCTATCGACCTTCATCGCAGGTGCCTTTCTCATGCTGCTGATTCTCGTCTTCCAGGATGTTTTAGTACAAATCCCGATGGGGGCACTTGTTGCTGTCATGTTCATGGTCAGTATCGGTACATTTGACTGGTCATCGGTACGGAATCTGCATCGGATGCCGCGGACGGATGCAGTGGTCATGATCGTGACAGTGATTGCCGTCGTGTGGACAGATAATCTGTCCATCGGTGTCATCATCGGTGTATTGATGAGCGCTGTATTCTTTGCTGCTAAAATTTCCAAGGTGGATGTCAAAGAGACAAAGCAGAAAGATACGAAGGTATATAAAATCAAGGGTCAATTGTTCTTCGTTTCCGTGACTGATTTTCTGGCAAGCTTCCATCCCAAACAGGAAACTTCCAAGCAAATCATCCTTGATTTTCAGGAAGCAAGACTATGGGATGATTCTGCTGTCGGAGCATTGGATAAACTTGTGCTGAAATATCGGGAATACGGCATCCAAGTCGACATCCAAAACTTGGATCATGCAAGCCAGGCCTTGGTCGATCGGCGGGCTGCTTATATTCAGGCATAGAAAATAGCGTATACCGGATGGTATACGCTATTTTTTTCTTTTGAACACAATGTATTTCATGAACAAGAAGCTGCTGGAGGAAGAAAGGAACATTGCCGCCCCTTTTGCTGCATTGTGCTCTATATATGCCGGGATCGAAATGAAAGTGATGGCTCTCAGGACGGAAAGACCGGCAATGAAGACAAGATTGCTGATTACTAACGCAATCAAGGCTTGCGCAAAGAACAAGCCTTTCTCGGCCATGTTTGATTTTTTTTGACTGCGGAAGGTATATCTCGTATTCCAATAGTAACTATTCCAGATACATACCAAATAGCTGATCGTATTGAATAGTAACAGTAAAAGATTATCCTTTGTCGGCCAAATGAGTAGCAATATATTCAGCACAGCCAAATCGACTGCTGCATTCAGTACGCCAATAGAGGTGAATTGCAGGATTTGGGTCCGGGTCCGTTTTAACATGATTTTTCACAGCCTTTGGGTGACATGGTTATATCTTAACATTCTTCCCTCATTTGCTGCTTTTTTAACGTTTCAAGTAGCTTGGATGTGGTATGTAGTGCTATATGCTAGTTTCATTCAAGCAAATCTGGAAGAGGAGTGATTGCAGTTTGTGTTATGCAAAAAATATGGAGAAACTTGCACAAAAAGCCAAGCACCATCCTCAAAAAGTACTTAGCATGTATGTGAACACCGATCCGGCCAATCGTGATCAGACAGGCGGGGAATGGAAGATTCATGTGAAAAATGGCTTGAAGAATTTCGAGACATATCTCAAGAATGATCCCGAAGAATGGAAGCAATTCTTGAAAGTGAAGGAAAAGGTGAAAGCTTTTTTGGACGATAACGGTCAAAGCATGAAAAAAAGCTGTGTCGTGTTTGCATCAGCAGATGATATTTGGTTTGCCGAATGCCTACAAATGCCCGTAACAACGGAATTCCACTGGGAGGATGAGCCAAAGCTGGAACAATTCCAGTCGCTGTATGACCGATTCCCGGAATCTGGTGTGATCTTGGTCCAAAAAAATCAGGTGAAAGTGATCGATGCCGTACTGGGAAAGATCAAGGATACGAAACTTTATGAAATGGATTTGGATACGGAGAAATGGAAGGTGCAGGCAAGCCCTCAGCGAGCTTTATCGATAAAAGGAAAAGGCGGCAAAGGATCGAAAAAGGAGACGATCGAGAGCCGTTTGGAAGCCAATCAAAAACGCTGGTATAAGTCTTTGGCGCCGGATCTCGATAGACTGGCCAAGGAAAAAGAATGGAAATGCATCCACCTTGTGGGTAATAAAGAAGAAGCAAGATTGATTGAAAGCCATATGCAGAAGCAGGTCCAGCAAACCGAAAGCAAAAACCTTTTTGATCAAGAGGAGAGGAAAGTCCTGGAAGAAGTGATGCCAGCCTATTCATGATCAAAGTTGCGAGAGGAGTGAAAAAGCAGCATGCCCAGTGGCATGCTGCTTTTCCATTAGGATAGGCGTTTCCCCGCCACACCATAATTTGCTTTGTTCATTTCTTCGATGACGATGGAAACTGCTTCAGCGCGTGCGCCGGTTGTTTCGACCATTACATCGGTCATCTTTTTGATCATTTGCTCTTTTTGTTCATCTGTACGGCCTTCCAGCATTTTGACGGTAATGATTGGCATATATAACGACTCCTTAGCGATTGTGACACGTCGGGCAAAGTCCATAAAGCTCGAATGCGTGTGTATTTATATGATAATCCGCCAATTCATCTGTGTAAACCGGCAGCGGACATTTTTGGAGCGGCTTGGTCAGCCCGCAGCTTTCGCAGATGAAATGATGGTGATGCGTGCCGCTTTTACAAGCGATCTTGAAGAGTTTCTCCCCGTTTTTCTCGCGGGTCTCCAGCAGCCCAAGCTGTTCGAAAAGGCGGAGGTTTCGGTAAATCGTATCCAAACTGATGCCCTTATAGCTGGTTTCCATGAACGCAAGCAGGGCCTTTGCACTTCGATACCCTTGGGCATGAATGAAATAAGATAGAATATCCGCGCGTTTATCCGTATACTTATGACCATTTTCTTTCAGGATGGCAATGCCTTCGTCCACTTGCATATTAGGAAACCCCTTTCTCGAATGCAGTTTTTCGTTTGTTCGCAAGCAGCAGCTTTTGAACGATGAAACTCAACAGAAGGATAAGGATCGATACGACAACGATGGTACCTCCGGGCGGTATCTCGAAGTAATAGCCGGAGAACAATCCTACAATGACAGATGTCTCACCGAAGAGGATTGCAAGTATCATTGCCTGTTTGAATCCTTTGGCCAGACGGATGGCTGCTGCGACAGGAATGGTCATCAAGGCGCTTACGAGCAGCACGCCGACGATGCGGATGCTCGCTGCGATGACAAGGGCAGTCAGCAGCATGAAAATGAAGTGGATCACTTTTGCATGCAAGCCGCTGACACGTGCATGCTCTTCATCAAAGGAGAGCACGAGCAGCTGTTTGTAAAGGACGCCGATCACCAGCAAAACAATGATGGAAATGATGATGATGACTTGCAGATCGTCACTGCTGACAGCTGATACAGAGCCGAATAAATAAGAAAACAAATCGGTCGTGAAGCCATTTGCCAGTGAAATGAAGATGACGCTCAATCCGACTCCGCCGGAAAGGATGATCGGGATGGCGATTTCCTGAAAATTACGGAACATACTGCGAAGCTTCTCGATCAACAAAGAAGCGACGACGGAAAATCCAAGACCTGCATAAAATGGTGATATCACAGGTGTTGCCAGCTTTTTTTCCATTAAGAGGCCGAAAGCAATCCCGGCCAGTGTCACATGGGATAAGGCGTCCGCAATCAAGGATAACCTGCGGACGACGATGAAGCAGCCCAATAATGGGGCTATCAAGCCGATCAGCAGACCAGTATATAGTGTATTGCGTAAAAATTCGAATTGAAGGAAATCAGCAATCATGCATGGATACCTCGCAATACATGTAAGTCGGTTTCAGGCAAGCTGAATTGCTCGGGACTGCCTTCGTATCGGACTTGCTGATCCAAATAAACCAGTTTGGATGCGTAACGTGCAATTCCCTCCAAATCATGGGTGATCATCACAAGTGTCAGTCCGTTTTCATTATTCAACCGCTGCAGCAATTCATAAAAGCCTTTTACATTGGCATGATCGATCCCGACTGTGGGTTCATCTAGGATGATCAATTCCGGCTGGCTTACGAGTGCCCTGGCGATGAACACACGCTGCTGCTGACCGCCGGATAGGCTGCTGATATTTTCATGCAGATAATCGCTCATATCCACCTGGGCCACTGCCTGTTTCACTGCAGCTCGGTGCTTAGCCGAAAATCTGCGGAAATAACCGATCTTCGGGGTGAGTCCCATTGCGACCACCTCAAAGACAGTAGCTGGGAAACCTTTATTGAAGGCATTTGCTTTTTGCGATACAAAGCTTACTTTATTCCAGTCCTTGAAAGAGGGGACAGGCTGTCCGAAGAGCTGGATGGAGCCCTTATTTGGCTGAAGCAGTCCGAGTGCAAGCTTGATCAGCGTTGTTTTGCCTCCGCCGTTCGGACCGATCAAACCAAGGAAGTCCCCCCTTTCGACTTGTAAGGATACCTCGCGCAAAGCGGCTTTTTGTTCATAGGAAAAATTAATCTTGTCTATTTGAAGGATAGATGTCATATTCTATCACCTTTCTATTCACGTACTCTTTCACAAGGAATTATTCTATCGTAATCATTTCGATTTGTAAATCATAATCGTTTCGATTTATTGATGAATTTCTCTTTCATGCCACATGGAGCGATTTTTTTCTTGTCTGATAGATGCATTGGAGTGGTGATGAAAGAAAATGTCCTAACAGATAAAAAACCTCCGCACGAATTAGCGGAGGTTTTCGTTCATACTGCTGAAGCTGGCTCGTCTTTTTTGACGAATTGAACTGGCTGCTGTTTCTTCAGTGCCAATGCAAGGCATGAAAGCAGGAAGGTGATGATCAATATCAATCCAAGATGAAGGATTGTCGAAGGTACACTTTGGCCTGCGTAGATGAGCTGACTGAAGCCCTGTACGCCATTGGAAGCTGGCAGTGCTGCTCCTATCGCACGGAACACAGGAGACAATAGATCTGTCGGGATGATATTCCCTGCTGCCATCAGCTGGAACGGAATCATCGCAACATTGAACAGGGCGCCGGCATTGCCGAAAATAGCGAAGCTCATTTGGGTGAAGCTGATGCAGGCAAACACGACAAGCAGCTCGTAGCCCCATAGCTGCATATAAGAAGCGGCGGTATCATTTGCAAAGTAGTGAATCGTAACGATGATTGTCGTAACGACAAGACCGACGATCAGTAAAAGAAGCTGTTTGTTCCAAAAGACTTGCCATTTACCGAACTTGCGGTTCACGATTTGCGTGACGATGTTCATTTGGATATTCATTGTCATGAAAGCAATGAATACAATGAAGCCGAGAATCATCGGAACCATGGAAGTGGCAAAGTTACCGATCGGATTTTCTTTGATGATTTCTGCTTGTACATTGGATCCTGCGATGGAAGCCGTCATTTGTCTGGCTGCATTTTCGGCTATCGACAGCGCGACTTGGGAATTGGAACTATTCATGTAAAACTGTAAGGATGTATCACCCTGCTTGGCCAAGCTTTCCGTGAACGCCTCTGGAATGACAATCAGCATCGCAATATCATTTTGATCAAGCTGTTCTTGCGCATCGTCATAGGAAGCAAGCTCTGCATCGAATGGCAGGCTGTCGATCATTCGATCGGCCAATGCATCGGCCTGGGTGCCGTCCTCATTGACTATGGCAGCTTGCAGGCGATCCAGATGGTTGGTTGCATCATGATAGCCTGTCAGCCAAATGATGGAAAAGAGTAATGGGACAATGATGGCAAAAGCGATGCCGACTTTCGTATTCGGGATCTTGAACATTTCCCGTAAAGGTTGTAAACGCAAATTAAAAACTCCAATCTATACTAGTTGCATGTGCATGTATTTAGTTAAAAAAATCACTGCAAATTCTGATGCAGTCTGTGAATCAGAGTATGCAGCAATTCAATTTCACTTTGTTGGAAACCATTGTATGCATGTTTTTCGACTTCTTCTATCCTTGGTTTGATAAGCTGGACCAGCTCCCGGCCTTCACCCGTGATCTGCAAGCGGATCGCCCTGCGATCATGCGGATCATGACCTCGTATCACCAGGTTCTTCTTGGCGAGCTTATCAATGATCTTCGTCACCGTCGTCTGTTCTCTCTCTGTCAGTTCGGCAAGCTCTTTTTGTGTGATATCATCCTGCTTGTCCAATTCCGCTATCAGGGAGAATTGCTCGGGTGTCAGTTCGAACTGCTGGAGCATGCGGGAGGTCTCCCGTTTCAAGGATAGGTAAGTCCTGGATAAAATCAATCCCAACTCGTCCTGTGTCCTGCTCATGATTTGCTCCCTTCAAATAGTTGCACATGCAAGTATATTACAGGATGGAACTCCGTCCGTCAATAATTTTTTAGGTTCAATGAAAGAGGACAACCAGCAGCTGATTGTCCATCTGTCTCATGTATAAGGAAGTTCCTGGCGTGTCTTGCTGAATTGCTGATAGGCTTGATCCACCTTTTGCTGCGCGGCTTGTTCCAGGCTGTACCAGCCGTGCTGGAACATCAAGTTATACAGATTGCGCTGGGCATCCTGTGTTTCCTTGAAAATGCGAGCCGCTGTTTCATAAAGCGATTGATTGCTCATTTCATTAAGTGCAGTACTATACGAAGCTGTCATATACTTTTCGGTTGCAAGCAAATCAGTCACATGATCCCGGTCATTCATATCCTGCGTCGTCGGTACAGTCGTTTGCGGATTCTGTATCTTCTGGTTCTCTGGCATGGTGCTCCCTCCTTCCTTAATTGAGCGGTTTCGTCTTCAAATGCTCCAGTAGCATGTCATAATGGCGCTGGTGCATCTGGCCGACAGTATGCAAGGCTTCCTGGGCATCTGTAAGCTGTACTTCCCTGGCAGCATGCTGTGCTTTCTTGGCGGCATTCAGATTCCAATTGAGCATATCGGCCAAGTACAGCAAGTCCTTTTCGGAAATCATCTCCGGCGGCTGCAGCATGACATCGTGTGTATTTCCTGCTGGCATGGGATCCCTCCTTTTTCCTTTCTATCGTGCCCGGGATCCATTCGTTTATTCTGTGCAAATGTTGCATAGGACTATGCTAAAATAACAGTATGAAAGGAAGGGGATTACATGTTCCGATTTTATTGGTACCCGAATTGCAGCACATGCAAAAACGCAAAAAAATGGCTGGATGCGAATGGGATATCGCATGAAGCAATACATATCGTCGAGACTCCGCCAAGTCCTGAAGTGCTGCAGGAAGCAGCGGACAAAAGCGGCCTGCCGCTTACCAAACTGTTCAATACGAGCGGGAAAGTCTATCGCGAGGGCGGCTATAAGGAGAAAATCAAAGGTGCCGATGACGCCCAGCTCAAGGCATGGCTGTCTGAAAACGGTATGCTGATCAAGCGTCCGCTTTTGATAGGGGAGGATGCGGCTGCTGTCGGTTTCAAGCCGGAAATGTACGAGAGTGTGACTGCCGCGAATTAAGCTGAATCGGTGGTAATTTTATCTATTACCTCTTATAGTAAATATGTTAGCTATTCTTGTAGAAAATAGGTGGAGGAATAAAAATGAGCAACTTACCGAAAGATCTACGTTACACGGAAGAACATGAATGGATCAAAAAAGAAGAAAGCAATCAGTACCGGATCGGCATAACCGACTTCGCCCAGGATGAACTCGGGGATATCGTATTCGTGGAACTGCCATCCGTTGGTGATGAATTGAAAGCGGACGAGCCATTCGGCAGCGTCGAATCTGTCAAGACAGTATCCGAGCTGTATGCTCCGATCAGCGGTAAAGTCGTGGCTGTGAACGAAGACTTGGACGACAGCCCCGAATTTGTAAATGAATCCCCATACGAGAAGGCATGGATGATCGTGGTGGAAGCAGACGATGAAGCAGCTTATGAAAGCCTGCTTTCGGTAGAGGATTACGAAGGAAGAATCAAAGAGGATTAATTTTTGCTGCCCTTGTTGGCAAGGGCAGCGGTTTCTTTTCATATACTATGGCAAGCGTCATTGCTAAGCTGCCTTTATTCGGAGCACGGGCAAGGAAGCAATCAAATATCGATCAGAATAGGTGATGCCAGTATGGGTGATGAAGAAAAGGTCATTATTGTGGAAGGACGCTCGGATAAAGAGCAGATAAAGAAGATCATCGATGAGGAAGTGACGATCATCTGCACCAATGGAACATTGGGCATCGAGCGGCTGGAACAGCTTTTGTATGACTATGACTTGGATCACAAGCAAGTATATATCATGGTGGATGAGGACAGCGCCGGACATAAGCTGAGGAAACAGCTTGCCAGAGAGCTTCCGCATGCCCAGCATATTTACGTAGACAGAACCTATCGAGAGGTAGCGGCGACCCCGGCACCTGAATTGGCCACGGCCCTGCTTAGCCGAAGTATCATGGTGCATCCATTCTTCCTCGCCTGATGAAAGAAGGGATGAATTATCAACGTCATCGAAAAAGAGGTCCGGGAAGTCATTCGGCAGGAACAGGCAAGGATATTTGTGCATACACCGTTCTGCGGCACATGCCAGCTTGCCGAGAAAATGCTCCTGACAGTGGAGACTTTGACGGGCCAGGAATATTATCATAAACTGAACGCCTCCCTATTTCCGGTTTTCATGCAGGAATATCGGATTGAGAGCGTACCTTGTCTGATTGTCTTTGAACAAGGGGAAGTTCAGGAGAAAATATATGCGTTTCATTCTGTCCAGCATATGCTGGCAAAAACGCTGGGTGAATAAAACAGCTTTCCAATTGGAAAGCTGTTTTTTCTTGCAGGAATTCGGAGGGCACGGAGCCAAATACAAAGCAGGGGGGATGAAGGATGATCATGGAAGAACTGGAAAAGCTCAAACGGCAAATCGAGGCAAGGGAGGATCTGCTGCCTTTATGCAATGACAAACGGCTGAAGGTCTTTATAGAATGGGAAGATGATCATTTCGATTTGCATATTGATAGGAGCAGTCTGACGACGCCGGCCACGAAGCCTTATGGATTTCTGTATATCCGTACGGATGAGCGCACACTTCATCAGCTTCTTGCGGGCCAAGTGCAGCTTCGCAGTTTATGCGACAGGCAGGTAGTGGAAGGGGATTATCAGCATATCCTTCTTATGGAAGCGCTTTTGTTCCTTGGAGCCCGTGGCAGTTTGTAATATATGTTGACAGAACTTTGTACTAGTGCTAAACTCCTTTTTAGCAATCATATATAAAACTCTTATCAAGAGTGGCGGAGGGACTGGCCCGATGAAGCCCGGCAACCACAGGTTTTCCTGTATGGTGCCAATTCCTGCAGGGAAACCTGTACAGATGAGAGAACAATTTTCGCAACCAAAAGCGTCTTTTTGTTCTCATGACAAAAAGACGCTTTTTTATGTTTTTTATGTTTGCAGAGCAACATGGGGAAGGAGGAGCGGATATTGATTACCATCAAGAACCTCTCCAAAATATATCGTACGAAAAAACAGAATATTACAGCGGTTGATCAGCTTGACTTGACGATCGAGTCGGGTGAAATCTTTGGTGTGATCGGGTACAGCGGTGCTGGTAAAAGTACCTTCGTGCGCTTGCTGAACCGTCTGGAAGAACCGACAGCCGGTGAAATAATCATCAATGGCAAGGATATTGTAAAACAGCGGAAAAACGAACTCCGGCTTGCCAGACAGGAAATCGGGATGATCTTCCAGCACTTCAATCTGCTATGGTCCCGTACGGTGCACCAAAACATCGCTTTTCCACTGGAAATAGCGGGCGTACCGAAAAAAGAAAGAAAAGCGAAGGTTGATCGATTGATTGAGCTTGTCGGTCTGAAAGGACGCGAAAATGCTTACCCATCCCAATTAAGCGGCGGTCAGAAGCAGCGTGTCGGCATTGCGAGAGCACTGGCGAACGATCCGAAAGTACTGCTGTGTGATGAAGCGACATCTGCATTGGATCCGGAAACGACAGACAGCATCCTCGATCTGCTGGTGGACATCAACAAACGTCTCGGTTTGACGATCGTCATGATCACGCATGAAATGAATGTCATCCGTAAAATCTGCCATCGTGTTGCCGTAATGGATACCGGCAGGATCGTGGAGAAGGGTGATGCAGCGGAAGTGTTCCAAAATCCGCAGCAAGCGATCACGAAGCGTTTCGTCCAGCAATTGGATGGAAGCGAGCAATATGAATCCTTATCGGCGGCTGCGATGAAAGAAGGTTCAGGCACGATCGTGAAGCTTTCCTTCTCAGGGGACAATGTCAATCAGACAGTTGTCAGCCAGACCGCGAAGCAATTTGATGTGGACATCAATATCCTGCAGGGGAATGTACTGCAGACACAAACCGGCGCAGTCGGCAGCCTGTTCCTGCAGCTTGTGGGCAGTGAAGCGGAAGTGGAGAAGGCACTTGACTTCATCCGCGGGGCGAATGTGAAAGTGGAGGTGCAGGAACTTGTTTGAGAAATGGTTTCCGAATGTAGATATAGCAGATTTGAATACCGCCATCTATGAGACATTCTATATGACGATTCTTTCCTTGATCGGTACTTTCATCATCGGAATCATCCTTGGTCTTTTGCTTTATCTGACCAGTAAGGGAAAACTGTGGGAGAATAAAGTCGTTTATTGGATTGTGGCAGCGGTCGTCAATATATTCCGTGCGATCCCGTTCATCATCCTAATCTTGCTGCTGTTCCCATTCACCGATTTCATCGTCGGTACGATCCGCGGTCCGGAGGCAGCATTGCCGGCGCTGATCATCGGATCTGCACCATTCTATGCAAGGTTAGTCGAGATCGCATTGAAAGAAGTGGACAATGGAGTAGTCGAGGCTGCCAAGGCAATGGGGGCAAAGAATAGTACGATCATGTTCAAAGTTCTGCTGAAAGAGTCCATGCCGGCACTTGTCTCGGGTATTACCGTAACGGCAATCGCCCTTATCGGATCCACAGCAGTGGCGGGCGTCATCGGTGCAGGCGGATTAGGCGACTTCGCTTACTTCTACGGCTTCCAGCGCCGCCAATTCGATGTCGTATTCATCTGTACGCTATTGATTGTCATCGTGGTTTTCGTCTTCCAATTCATTGGAGATTTGATATCAAATAAACTAGATAAACGATAAAGGAGAGGGATTCATTTGAAAAAGGCATTATTAGTCATTTTATCAGCTGTATTCATGGTGTTCCTGGCAGCTTGCGGATCTTCCGGCAGCGGTTCGGGCGATGAAGAAACGACAATAAAAGTGGGTGCTTCCAGCACACCGCACGCAGAAATTCTTG
This sequence comes from Terribacillus sp. 7520-G, assembly GCF_002271665.1. Taxonomy (NCBI): domain Bacteria; kingdom Bacillati; phylum Bacillota; class Bacilli; order Caryophanales; family Bacillaceae; genus Terribacillus; species Terribacillus sp. 7520-G. Next base: position 64,287 of record NZ_NQFP01000024.1, read on the forward strand.
AAGAAGCAAAACCACTCTTGGAAAAAGAGGGAATCAATCTCGAGATTGAAGAGTATCAGGATTATGTCCTTCCGAACGATGATTTGGCAAGTGGCGACCTGGATGCCAACTACTTCCAGCACATCCCTTACTTGGAGACTTCCAATAAGGATACTGGATATGATTTGATCAGCCTTGGCGGCGTTCACTTGGAACCAATGGGTGTCTACTCCAAAAACATCAAGAATGTCGACGATATCAAAGATGGTACAGAAGTGCTCATGGGCCGTAACGTAGCAGAGCAGGGACGTGTCCTTTCCATCTTCCAGAAGGAAGGCCTCATCAAAATCAAAGATGGTGTCGATCCTGTCGATGCAACGTTTGATGATATCGCAGAAAACCCGAAAAACTTGAAGTTCAGCATGGAAGTAGATCCTGCATTCCTGCCGGATACGTATGAATCCGAAGAAGATGCATTGGTTGTCATCAATACAAACTACGCATTGCAGGCAGGACTGAAACCTTCCGAGGACGCCTTGATCCTGGAAGGAACGGATTCCCCGTATGCGAACATCATTGCCGCACGTGCGGAAGACAAAGACAATGAGGCTTTGCAAAAATTGATGGATGTACTTCACTCCGATGAAATCAAACAATTCATCGAAGAGAAATACGATGGCTCCATCCTCCCTGTAGATGAATAAGAAATAGCATTCTCATGCCTTTGCTGGTATTCTCAGCAAAGGCATTGTTTTTGGCTGGAAATCGAAGTGTGATACAATAGGGGAAGGCCATGTTAAAACTGTGTTTTTATCTAGTAAAAAAGTTGATAATGGTCGAATAATGCTTTAAGATTATAATGAGAATAAATTGATAATGTGTTTAAATAACGTTATCGAAATTTATAAAATAGCAGCTATCGGAGGGTTAATAAATGGCAGGTTCAGTTCTAGAGATCAAAGACCTACATGTTTCGATTGAAGATAAGGAAATTCTTAAAGGTGTGAACCTTACGATAAAGAGCGGGGAATTCCATGCGGTAATGGGACCTAACGGTACAGGTAAATCCACATTGGCATCCGCAATCATGGGACATCCGAAATACGAAGTGACTAGCGGAAGCATCACGTTGAACGGTGAAGATGTCCTGGAAATGGAAGTGGACGAGCGCGCCCGTGCCGGTCTATTCCTTGCTATGCAGTATCCTAGTGAAATCAGCGGTGTTACAAATGCCGACTTCCTTCGTTCTTCCATCAATGCCCGCCGCGAAGAAGGCGACGAGATCCCATTGATGAAATTCATCAAGGAAATGGATGAAGCGATGGAATTCCTTGAAATGGATAAGAACATGGCACAGCGTTACTTGAACGAAGGTTTCTCCGGCGGTGAGAAAAAGCGTAATGAAATCCTTCAGCTTCTTATGATGAAAGCTGAAATCGGTATCCTTGACGAGATCGATTCCGGTCTTGATATCGACGCACTGAAAGTGGTTGCAAAAGGTATCAACAGATTGCGTGACGAGAACTTCGGTTGCTTGATCATTACCCACTATCAGCGTTTGCTGAACTACATCGAGCCTGACTTCGTACACGTCATGATGCAAGGCCGCGTCGTGAAATCCGGCGGATCCGAGCTTTCCCAGCGCCTGGAAGCGGAAGGTTACGATTGGATCAAAAAAGAGCTGAACATCGAAGACGAAACTATTAACGCGTAAACTGGAGGAGGGATCTTATGACTGTTGAAACGAAGCAACCATATAATGATGAATATATCAGCCGTTTTTCCAGTTCCCGCAATGAGCCTGAATGGATGAAGGAACTTCGTCAGCAAGCTCTTTCCCAATCGGAATCTTTGGACATGCCAAAGCCCGATAAAACTGGGATCAAGAACTGGGATTTCGACACGTACGTGCATGAAGTGGAAGGGGAGAAAATCAGCTCATTGAGCAGCTTGCCTGCAAGCGTTGCGGCACTGATCGATGCAGACAATGCCCCGAATCTTTACATCCAGCGCAATAATAGTGCTGCATATCTTGCCCTTAACGAAAAATGGAGCGAGCAAGGAGTCATCTTCACGGATATCTTCACTGCCCTGCAGCAGCATCCTGACTTGGTGAAGCGTTATTACATGAAGGACGCTGTGAGCATCGATGAAAACCGTCTGACTGCTTTGCATGCAGCACTGATGAATGGCGGTGTGTTCATCTATGTTCCGAAGAATGTCACAGTGGATGAGCCGCTTCAGACAATCTTCTGGCAGGAAGATGATAAAGTGGCATCCTTCAATCACATCCTGATTGTTGCGGAAACCAACAGCTCCGTGACATACGTCGAAAACAGCATTTCCCATAATGCCGACCAGGCGACATTTGCGAATGTCGTTACGGAAGTCATTGCAGCAGACAATGCCGTTGTTTCCTATGGAGCGGTGGACAACTATGCAGCAGGTACGACTGTATATGCGAAACGCCGCGGTGTCGCTTACCGCGATGCCCGCATCGACTGGGCGATCGGCCAAATGAACGACGGTAATACAATCAGTGAACATATCACACACTTGATCGGTGATAACTCTGCATCTGATGCGAAGAGCGTAGTTGTCGGCCGCGGAAAACAAATCCAGAACTTCACGACAAACATCATCCACTTCGGCAAGAACTCCGTCGGTAACATCTTGTCCCATGGTGTCATGAAGGATCAGGCCAGCTCGGTATTCAACGGTATCGGAAAAATCGAACATGGTGCCAGCAAAGCAGACGCCAACCAAGAAACTCGCGTCTTGATGCTCAGCCAAGGTGCGCGCGGTGATGCAAACCCGATCCTTTTGATTGATGAAGATGATGTAATCGCCGGACACGCAGCTTCTGTGGGCCGTGTCGATCCGCTTCAGCTTTATTACTTGATGAGCCGCGGAATCACCAAGCATGAAGCAGAACGTTTGATCATCCATGGATTCCTTGCACCTGTAGTCAATCAGCTGCCTATCGAAACAGTCAAAAATCAGCTGACACAGGTAATCGAAGGGAAAGTAAACTAATGGATGCCCGCTCTATCCGTGAACAGTTCCCGATCCTGAATCAGGAAGTCAACGGACATCCGCTGGTCTACTTGGATTCCTCTGCAACTTCCCATAAACCGATAAAGGTATTGGAAGCTGTGGATGCCTATTACCGGAATGATAACAGCAATGTGCATCGCGGTGTGCACACGCTGGGAACCCGGGCTACGGATAAATATGAAGGTGCCAGGGAAAAGGTGCAGCAATTCATCCATGCCAGAAGCACCAAGGAAGTGATCTTCACGCGCGGTACGACGACGGCGATCAATACGGTTGCCCATAGTTATGCCCGTGCGAATCTGGAGCCTGGTGATGAAGTGATCATCACACCAATGGAACACCATAGTAATATCATCCCGTGGCAGCAGGCGGTCAAAGCGACCGGAGCAACATTGAAATATTTTGAACTGAACGAAGATGGTACCTTGAATATGGAAGATGTGAAAAAATCGATCGGCCCGCAGACGAAGATCGTTGCTTTGACACATGTCTCCAATGTACTGGGAACCATCAATCCGATAAAAGAAATCGTCGGACTTGCCCATCGGCAGAATGCTGTCGTCCTCGTGGACGGTGCCCAGGGTGCACCGCACTTGAAGGTGGATGTGCAGGACATCGATTGCGATTTCTATTGCTTCAGCGGCCATAAGATGTGCGGACCGACAGGGATCGGAGTCCTTTACGGCAAGCAGGAACTGCTGGACAATATGGAACCAGTTGAATTCGGCGGCGAAATGATCGACTTTGTCCACCTTTATGATTCAACGTGGAAGGAGCTCCCTTGGAAATTCGAGGGCGGTACCCCGATCATTGCCGGTGCAATCGGTCTTGGAGCGGCAATCGATTTTCTCGATGAAATAGGGATGGATCAGATTGTTGCCCATGATCGGAAGCTGACAGCATATGCGATGGAGCGCATGAGCGAAATCGAGGGACTGACCATCTATGGTCCATCCGCCGATAAACGCTCCGCGGTCGTCACATTCAATATCGATGGGGTCCACCCGCATGATACGGCGACTGCACTCGATACGGAAGGTATCGCTGTGCGTGCCGGGCATCATTGTGCCCAGCCGCTCATGCGCTGGCTGGATGTAACAGCCACTGCCCGGGCAAGCATGTATGTATACAATACCGAGGACGATATCGACAAACTTGTCAGCGGACTGACAAAAACGAAGGAGTTTTTCGGAAATGTCTTTTGATAACCTTGATACACTCTACCGGCAAGTGATCATGGATCACTATAAACATCCGCGGAATCGTGGTAAGCTGGAAGGGGACGCATTAGTGGTCGACATGAATAACCCGACTTGCGGAGACCGTATCCAGCTGCAGCTTCAGGTGGAGGATGGCAAGGTGAAGGATGCGAGATTCGAAGGGGAGGGCTGTTCCATCAGCATGTCCTCTGCTTCCATGATGACCCAGGCCATCAAAGGCAAGTCCATCGAAGAGGCGCTCCGTATGTCGCAGCTATTCTCCGATATGATGCTGGGGAAAGAAATCGACCCAGGTGATCTGGAGCTTGGCGATGTGGAAGCACTGCAGGGAGTCGCAAAGTTCCCGGCACGCATCAAATGTGCGACACTCGCTTGGAAGGCGATGGAGCAAGGCGTCGAAAAGAAATAATACTTGAACACTGTCACGTGTGAAATAGATGTAATTCCATAAGGAGGTTTTACCATGGCTAAAAAAGCGCCTGAAATTGGAGATTACCGGTATGGCTTCAGTGATCGTGATGTTTCCATTTTCCGTACGGAAAAAGGCCTTACACCTAGAATCGTTGAAGAAATCTCTAAGATGAAAGAAGAACCACAATGGATGCTTGACTTCCGTCTTAAATCCTTGGAGCAATTCTATAAGAAGCCGATGCCGCAGTGGGGCGGAGATCTTGCTGAGCTTGACTTCGATGAAATCACTTATTACGTGAAACCATCCGAGCGATCCGAGCGTTCATGGGATGAGGTACCGGAAGAAATCAAAAACACATTTGATAAACTCGGTATTCCGGAAGCCGAGCAGAAATACCTTGCCGGTGTTTCCGCACAATACGAATCAGAAGTTGTTTATCACAACCTCAAAGAGGAATTGGAAGAAATGGGTATCGTATTCAAGGATACGGATACTGCACTTAAAGAGAATGAGGATCTTTTCCGTGAGTATTTCGGTAAATTGATTCCGGCATCGGATAACAAATTCGCTGCATTGAACTCTGCGGTATGGTCCGGGGGCTCCTTCATCTATGTGCCGAAGGGCGTCAAGACAGATATTCCATTGCAAGCATATTTCCGGATCAACTCCGAGAATATGGGGCAGTTCGAGCGTACACTTATCATCGTTGATGAGGGCGCATCCATTCACTATGTCGAGGGATGTACAGCTCCGGTGTATACAACGAATTCCTTGCACAGTGCGGTTGTTGAGATCTTTGTTGCAAAAGATGCTTACTGCCGTTACACAACAATCCAGAACTGGGCTAACAACGTTTACAACCTGGTTACAAAACGTGCGACAGTCGATGCGAACGGTACGATGGAATGGGTCGATGGCAACATCGGTTCCAAGCTTACAATGAAATACCCTGCTGTGATCCTGAAAGGTGAAGGCGCCCGCGGTATGACATTGTCCATCGCCTTGGCTGGTAAAGGCCAGCATCAGGATGCCGGTGCAAAAATGCACCACTTGGCACCAAACACTTCTTCAACGATCGTTTCCAAATCCATCTCCAAACAAGGTGGTAAAGTAACGTATCGCGGAATCGTCCACTTCGGTAAGAAAGCGGACGGGGCACGCTCCAACATCGAGTGTGATACGCTGATCCTGGATAACAAATCCACTTCCGATACGATTCCTTACAACGAGATCTTCAACGAGAACATCTCCTTGGAACACGAAGCGAAAGTTTCCAAAGTATCCGAAGAGCAATTGTTCTACTTGATGAGCCGTGGTATCTCTGAAGAAGAAGCAACAGAAATGATCGTAATGGGCTTCATCGAGCCATTCACGAAAGAACTTCCAATGGAATATGCCGTTGAAATGAACCGCCTGATCAAGTTCGAAATGGAAGGTTCCATCGGTTAATGCAACGAACGGAGTCATGTCTGAAAAGACGGACTCCGTTTTTTTATACTACTAAAGTGGAAAACGTTTCGTTACCTAACCCAAATGATAATCAGAAAGTGATGAACAGTTCAAGCATTCCTGGTGGGATGCTTTTTTATTTGAGTGAATCAGTAAAAAAATATCCTTATTTAATAATTATTTATTGTAAAACGATAAATGATGTATTAAAATGATTTTTAGAAATGAAATGAGGTGCTTAATATGAAAAAAGAAACACTTTTTTTAAAGGCAGCTGTTTTTCTGATGGCATTGCCGGTGATTGCATTATGTATTTTTGTGATTCCGCCGATTGCTCTTGGTTCAGCCGATTATTATCCGGAAGTAGCATTTTTAAAATATTTTGCTTTGGTTGGATTGTATATAACGGCATTGGCATACTTTCTAGCCCTTTATCAGTCTTTCCGCCTGCTTGGTTATATCGATAAGAATGTAGCTTTCTCTGATTTGTCTGTGAAGGCATTAAAGAATATTAAGCTCTGCGCTGCAACCATAAGTATCGTTTACGTCATCCTTCTTCCGCTAATTTATATCGTGGCCGAGAGAGACGATGCCCCAGGTCTTATTTTGGTAGGAATGGCGCTTATCTTTGCACCGTTAGTAGTAGCGATTTTTGCTGCTGTCCTGCAAAAGCTTCTGAAAAATGCCATCGATATAAAATCTGAAAATGACTTGACGATCTGAGGTGAACAATATGGCTATTATAATCAATATCGATGTAATGCTGGCTAAAAGAAAAATGAGTGTAACAGAGCTTTCGGAAAAGGTCGGCATAACCATGGCGAATCTGTCCATATTGAAAAACGGAAAGGCAAAGGCAATTCGAGTATCAACGTTGGATGCCATTTGTAAGGCTCTGGATTGTCAGCCTGGGGATATCCTCGAATACCGAACTGATGAAGTGTAAGGTAATAGTGAAATAGAAGGAAGCAGAAGAAAATATCGGAGGGATAGGGCTATGGATAAAAAACGCAACCTGACTTACTATGCTGGACAGGGATTACCTGCATTCCAAAAGCGAAAGTTAGCTCCCAGAATGCTGGAAGCATTAACACAGCTCGTCCGTTTTGGCTGGGAGCAGGCATTATCCTGTTTGTTTCCGGTCGTGATTTTTGCTTCTTTGGCTCTGACTCAAGTTATTTCGCTGCCCTTTCTGCCGCGTTATGACTGGCTGCTTATCATCTGTCTTCTGATGCAAATGCTGATGTTACGTTCCGGTCTTGAAACAAGGGATGAACTAAAGGTAATTACGGTATTCCACCTAATCGGTCTTGCGCTTGAATTATTCAAGGTACATATGGGTTCCTGGTCTTATCCTGAAGAAGGCTATTCCAAATTCTTCGGCGTTCCATTGTATAGCGGATTCATGTACGCCAGTGTCGCGAGTTATCTTTGCCAGGCATGGAGAAGGCTTAGGGTTGATCTTGTTGATTGGCCGCCGTTTCTGGCCGTTGTACCGCTGGCATCTGCGATTTACTTGAATTTCTTCACCCATCATTATTGGATGGACATTCGCTGGATATTATCCGGATTGGTGCTCGTTGTTTTTTGGCAATCATGGGTAACCTATGAAATCGGAGGAACCCGTTATCGAATGCCACTCGCGCTTTCCTTTGTACTCATCGGTTTTTTCATCTGGATTGCCGAGAATATCGCCACCTTCTTTGGCGCTTGGGAATATCCGAACCAAGCTGATGCATGGAGTCTCGTCCATCTGGGGAAGGTGAGTTCATGGCTTTTATTAGTGATAGTGAGTTTTATGATTGTGGCAACGTTGAAGCTGGTCAAGGGGAAAAATGACTCGGTCAATGGTTAAGGAGTCCGATAGAACATTATCTTTCTGTCACGCTTACGTTGCATGCAAATCACTGATATGAAAGGACTATAAGAAAAAGCTGTTGATTCGGAATTAACAGCTTTTTTCTATATACGTGAAACAGATACTGTTATAGGATGAGCATTCATACCAGGGAATATAATATTCATGAAAAAATATTTTATTTTTTCAGAAAGTAACTTGAAGGAAATTACCACCCATGATATTATGAACTCAAGTCAGATTGATAAGACATTGAATAAATTACAGAAAAAAGAAAGCGTTATCAGAATAATAGGAAGGAGATGTATGATACGTAAAGCTTGAATATACTTGTTCAATGGGGAAAATAACGTCATCATGAATATTTTTTTCTTTATTTTATAATATTTTATGGAGAAAATAATCTTCATCGCTTAAAACTTTTCAAATTGAAGGAGACTGGCACAATGAAGGCTGCGATTTTTCATGGACCAGGAAGGTTGAAAGTGGAAGACGTCATCAAGCCAGACATAGAAGAGAATGAAGTTCTTCTTAGGGTCAATGCAAGCGCTGTATGTGGGACAGATGTCAGGATCTTCGAAGGGAAGAAAACGAAGGGTGTGAGAACCCCATCTGTAATTGGTCACGAACTCGTCGGTACGATTGAAGAGGTCGGGGCCTCTGTAGCCGGATTTTCCAAAGGCGATCGGGTTGGTGTTATGCCGGTAATTCCCTGCAGAAGATGTTACTATTGCTTGAATAAGCGGGAAAATGTTTGTGCGAATCGTACGGCTATCGGTTATGAGTATGATGGCGGTTTTGCAGAGTATGTAAAAATTCCAAACGCAGCTTTAAGTGCGGGCAATCTGGTAAAAATCCCTGATCATATAACATTTGAAGAAGCAGTTGTTACGGAGCCTCTTGCTTGTTGCATCAATGGCCAAAAAAAAGCGAAAGTGAAAATGGGGGATGTCGTGGTTGTCATGGGGGGCGGTCCCATCGGTCTGATGCATGTACAGCTGGCAAAATTATCAGGTGCCAAATCAGTGATACTGAGTGAACCTATTGAACATCGCAGGGAAAAAGGATTGGCTGCCGGGGCTAAATATGCAATAGATCCCAATCAGGAATCATTGAAAGATGTTGTATCAAGGGAGACAGATACTTTAGGTGCAGATGTGGTCATCATGGCTATAGGGGTACCTGCACTAGTGAACACGGGTATAGGTTTATTGAAAAAAGGCGGTACTTTAAACCTTTTTGCAGGATTTACAAAAGGTGTACTATCCGAAGTAGATCCGAATGTAATTCATTATAATGAAATTACAATTAACGGAACATCCGCTTTGACTAGAGCTGATTACCATGAGGCGCTATCCCTCATTTCATCTGGAAGCATTAACACAGCAGTGATAACAACAACCGGCTATAAATTGGAGAATATAGAACAGGCTATCTTGGATGTGCGGAATGGATCTGGCATGAAAACGGTTATTACCCAATAACAAATTATAAGAAAGAGGAGTGCTTATTATGACATTGTTAGGTAAGGAAATCCGGATGAACCGCCTTATTAACCGCGAGTCTGGGAAACTATTGGCTGTAGCTGTCGATCAGGCTTTGGCACGTGGAATATTCGAGGAGCTTATGCCAATCCAGCGAAAGATAGATGAAATTGTAGCAGGTGGACCGGATGCAATGACTATGCATAAAGGAATTGCGGATATGTGTTTCCGATCACATGCAGGAAAAACAGGTATGATCTTAAAATGCTCTACTTTTTCGCCATGGCAGCCGAACTATGATACATGGGTAACGGAAGTGGAAGAAGTGGTTCGTTTAGGAGCAGATGCTGTTTCTATGGGATGCATTGTTGGAGGCGGTGATCAGCCAGAACAGCTCCGTAATCTGGGTATTATCGCTGGGCAGGCAGCCAAGCATGGTCTTCCGATGATAGCGCATATCTATCCGAGAGGAAACCAAATTCCAGACAGCGAGAAGAATGATTGGAAACATGTTGCCTATGCAGTTCGTGCAGGCGCAGAGCTAGGTGTGGATATTGTAAAAACAAAGTATACTGGCAACCCGGAAACATTCCATAAGGTCGTTGCTTCCACTCCTGGGAAGGTTGTAGTGGCTGGCGGAGATAATGGCAGCAATATAGAGGATTATTTCCAGATGGTTTATGATGTAATGGATGCCGGCGGTACTGGTATAACATTTGGCAGGATAGTCTGGAATAACCCTAATCCCACGGCTGTAGTCCGGGCGTTCAAACATATCATCCATAATAAGGGTACAGTGAAAGAAACAGTGGAGCTTTATGAGGAATTAGTTAATTCACCATTAAATGTATAATGGACGGTGACAAAAATGTCTCATATTATTGGTATTGATATAGGGACCAGTGGAATCAAAGTTGGGGCAATGGATAGGGAAGGAATATTAGGCTGCTTGGAATATCAGCCTTACTCCCTTCTTTTCCCTGCCCATGGTTTGGCCGAAATAGATTTAGAGGATGTTTGGCGGAAGACAAAGTCGTTATTTTTAAAGGTCTGGAGTCAGGTAGAGCGGTTAGGTGCCGTAGATGCAATCTCTCTTTCTACTTTTTGTAATTGTTCTGTTTTTTTGAATGAAGAAGGAGAGCCTTTATCACAAGGGATAATGTACTTTGACCAGCGTAGCAAGTTTGAATCCAGCTGGGTGAAAGATGTTATCGGTGAGGACCGGATATTCGAAGTGTCGAAAAACCGAATGGAGCCAGGAATGTTTACAATTACGACTCTTCTTTGGTTTAAGAATAATCATCCAGATCTCTATGATCAGATGTATAAATGGGGAAACCTATCCACGTTTATCTTGAATAAGCTGACCGGCAGTTTTGTCATGGATTGGACTCAAAGCTCTTTTACAGGAATGTACGATTTGAAAAATTATGAGTGGTCTTTGGACATTATAATGAAAGTAGGCATAGATAGGGAAAAACTTCCATCAGTGGTTGATCCAGCTTCCATTGTCGGCAATTTGGCTCTTGAAGAGATTGGTATAGAGGGCATACCAGTATTTGCCGGAGCTGCGGACACTGCTTGCTCCACTGTTGCACTCGGTGTCGGGATCAATGACATGTTTGAATCGGTAGGGACTTCGAATGTGCTGACTGTTTGTACCGATAATCCTGACAACTTGGATAATCGTTTTTTAAACAGATGCCATGTAATGAAACACCGCTGGCTCTCCCACGGCGCGATGTCATTTCCAGGTGCATGCATTCAGTGGTTTTATGAACAATTCTTAAAGCCGGAAGGGTATTCCAAGGATATTCTTGAAAACTTATGCAAGCAATCTCATATTGGTGCAGGCGGAGTATTCTTTCTGCCGTACATGCAGGGAGAACGATCGCCTATCTGGAATTTCGACGCAAGAGGAGTATTTGCGGGAATCAATTTAAATACTTCCAAAGCTGATATGTTCAGAGCTATATTAGAAGGATGTGCTTTCGGGCTCAAACAGATTTATGAAATTATCGAAACAAACTATCAGCTTCATGTGGAAAGCTTCCCATCTATCGGTGGGGGAGCAAAAAATAAGGAATGGGCTGGTATTAAATCAAACATCCTGAATAAAAAAATCCATCTGAAGGATATATCCGAAACGGCAGTCTTAGGAACATGTTTAATTGCTGGTTCATCAATCGGTTACTATTCATCTTTGGAAGAAGCAGCAAAGGCAGTCAGAAATCGCACTGTTTGCACTATAGAACCAAATACTGCTGTATTAAGCCAATATGAGGAACTATATGAGGTATTCAAGCAATTATATCCATCGTTGCAGATGTTCTTTGCTCTAAGTTCCAAATCCAGACGAGAGAAAAACTCTCTTGAAGAAATAGTGTAGAATTTTGTAAGCCCTTACATCAGGTTGCGCATCTGCTGTGTATTTTAATAAATGAAATTTGGGGGAGGCAAGACAATGGCTTTACCTGAATCTGAATTTCGCACGAAGAATAAATCCAACTACCGTTGGATAGTCCTCTTGATCATATTCATTCTGTATATTGTCTGTTATGCGGATCGCGCAAATATAGGTGTGCTGCTGCCGTTTATTCAAGAAGACTTTGTTCTTAGTAACTTTCAGGCAGGTGCAATCTCAAGTTTCTTTTTCTTAGGCTATGCTGTATCACAAATTCCAGCTGGTTTTTTACTCAGTAAAAGAGGGACTCGCAGCATTGTAGCCATCGCAGCTATTGCATTTTCCATAGTCACTTTCCTTCTGGGGACTGTCTCAGGTGCGGCAATGCTGATTTTGCTCCGTTTAGCTCTGGGTCTGGCTGAAGGACCAGTTCCTGTCAGTATGTCTACAACGATAAATAACTGGTTCCCAGCTAAAGAAAAAGCGACTGCAACTGGTGTTTATATTGCTTCTACACAGCTTGCTCCGATATTTGTACCAATCGTGACCACGGCAATCGCTGTTTCATTAGGCTGGCGTTATGTGTTTTTCTGGTTTGCGGTTCCAGGTATCATCATAGCCATCATTTGGTACTTTTTGGTTAGGACAAAACCGGAAGAAAGTACCAAAGTATCCAAAGCCGAATTGGAATATATCCGCCATGAAGAGGCTCCCATAATGGAATCGGTAGTACAGGAAGAAAAATCACTTGGATGGATTGATAAAGTGATTCGTTACAAGAAGGTGGAGCCATTAAGTACCTACAAAAGCATTTTCACCTCTTGGAATATCATGGGTAATACATTTACTTACTTCTTAATGAATAGTGTTTTGTATGGCATGTTAACTTGGGTCCCGATGTATCTGGTTAATGCCAAGGGCTATTCCTTTATGCAAATGGGGTTTGTTGCGGCCACTCCTGCAGTTGGCGGATTGGTTGGTGCTATTTTAGGAGGGATCATATCAGATAAAGTTTTTCTCAATAGGCGTAAACCAACCATGTTGATTACAGCAATCGCTACAGCGATCATGATGCTTGTTGTGATAAATATTCCAGACAATGGAGCGGTTGTAGCAATAAGTCTAGCTCTGGCTGGATTCTTCCTCAATATCGGGTGGCCGGCATTTACTGCCTATCCTATGGGACTTACAACCAGGGAAACCTTTCCAGTGGCGATTGCTACGGTAAATAGTGGTGGAAACCTAGGGGGATTTTTTGCTCCAATGATAGTAGGAGCAATTCTGGATGCGACAGGGAATTATGATATTGCCTTCGGTTTCTTTGGGATATTGCTTGTTCTCGGGTTCCTCATCATTCTCACATTGAAAGAACCTAAGGTAGCATGACATGGACTTTAGCTGAATCCGCAATTCATGTTAAATGAATAATGTGTTTTTTATGTCGGGGGCATGGAAAATTCCATTGCCTTTCTTTTTTCAATTAGAAAAGAAGGCACCATTATAATAAAATAGTAATTACAAGAAATAAGAAGAGAAGGTAGGAATTATCAATGAACGGTTTAAATATCAATACCACTCCCGGTTTTTTTACCAGAATTAATGCAGCGAAGACAAAGCTGAGGGATTCTGAGAAAAAGATAGTTGAGTTCATTGAAAATCATCAAGAAGAAATCATTCATCTGTCTATTACGGAAGTTGCAGAAAGAAGTGAAACAAGTGAATCCTCTGTTGTCCGTTTATGTAAGCGGCTCGGGTATAAAGGATTTCAGGACTTTAAAATTCATCTGGCCAAAGAGGTTGTTGCCCCAGACAAGCAGATTTCGGAAGTGATCGAAAAAGGTGATGATTTCATTACAATAAAAAAGAAGGTTTTCCAATCAAATATCCAAGCTCTGTATGATTCCATTGAAGTATGCAGCGACGAGGAAATCCAGGAAGCTGTAAAAGCGATATCTAAAGCAAGGTTGATTGAATTTTATGGTACCGGTGGTTCAGGAACAGTTGCGCTGGATGCTCACCATAAGCTATTAAAACTAGGGATAAAATCGTTTGCCTATAATGATGCTGTACTCCAGGCAATGTCCGCCAGCGTGCTTACAGAACAGGATGTTGTGATAGGGATTTCCCATACTGGATCGAATAGAGAAGTTCTGGCAGCCATGGAATTGGCTAAAGAGGCAGGAGCAACACGGATTTGCATTACCAATTCAACTAAGTCACCGATTACAAAAATATCTGATATCGTCCTTCAAACAGCGTCGAATGAAACATTATTCCGCACAGATGCAATATCCTCCAGGATTGCTCAGTTGACGATTGTCGATGTGTTAGTGGCAGCTGTAGCTAACCAGAGATACGAATATTATCTATCTAATTTACAGAAGACTCGCACCTCGACCACTGGAAAAAAACTGTAGGGAGATTTCTTCTTTGGAGATATATTTGAAGGAAACTTCCACCTGTTTAATGTATCGGAAATTGAAAACGAATTCCTTAATAGTTTGATTTCCATCCCAAAAAGGAGGAGAAAAACTTGAAGAGCAAGGTTTATCTGACTAGGAAGCTGCCAAGAGAAGTTCTTGATAAGCTATCTGGCTATTTTCAATTGAAAATGTGGGAGGAAGAAAACATACCTGTACCGAGAGATGTTTTGCTGAAAGAAATAGAAGATACAGATGGCTTATTATGTTTGTTAACAGATGCCATTGATGAAGAAATGGTAAATAGAGCTGCTCAGCTAAAGGTTATTTGTAACCTGGCTGTCGGCTATGACAATATCGATATGGAAGCAGCGGCAAAGAAAGGTATCATCATTACAAATACGCCGGGAGTTTTGACCGAAACTACAGCCGATTTGACTTTTGCATTGTTAATGGCAGCTGGACGGAGAGTTGTGGAAGCATCAGATACATTGCGCAGTGGGGGCTGGGGAGCGTGGTCCCTAATGCAGTTGACGGGACAGGATATTCACGGCGCTACCATAGGCATCATTGGATTGGGCCGAATTGGAGAAGCACTTGTGAAACGGGCGAAAGGCTTTGATATGAACGTACTTTATTATAGTCGAACCAGAAAGATTAACAAGGAACAGGAACTGGATATCTCATATGCAAATCTGCCTGACTTATTACGACAGTCTGATTATGTATGTATCATGATTCCGTATAACGATGAATCCCACCACATGATTGGGGAAGAAGAATTATCACTCATGAAAAACACTGCGATATTAGTAAATTCATCAAGAGGCGGAATTGTCGATGAGGATGCTCTATATAATGCCTTGAGCCGAGGGGACATATGGGCGGCAGGGCTGGATGTTTTCGAACAAGAGCCGGTACGCCTTGAGCATCCATTACTTTCCTTGCCAAACGTGGTCGCGCTGCCACATATAGGAAGTGCCAGTGTAAGAACCAGAATGCAGATGGCTCATTTAGCTGCTGATAATTTGGTAAGTGCCCTGACTAGAGGTATTCCTATTACTCCTGTCCGTGAACACTGAGTGATTTCCATATAAGTTGAGAGCCAGTATGCACGGTGCGTTTGAGGATGACCAGTGCCGGGAACATTTCCTTTAACAAAGGAGATGAAGCCCATGCACTACAATCTGGAAGGAAAAGTAGCAATCGTTACCGGGGCCAATGATGGTATTGGTCTGGAAACAGCAAAAGCATTTCTGGATGAAGGAGCCAAAGTCGTCGGAGTCAGCTTGAAAACAGATGATGTGAAGGACATGGCGGATCGTTCTTCGTTCCTGCCGCTGGCACTGGATCTGACAGATGAAGGTGCAGCGGATAAAGTAGTGGAGGCTGCCGTCTCCCATTTCGGGAAGCTGGATATGTTAGCTAATATTGCTGGAATTGCCATCTATAAAGATAGCTTCATGGATGTGACACTTGATATTTGGCGTGAGACTTTCGAGACGAACTTGTTTGCAGTGGTAGCCCTGACGAAGGCTGCCATTCCGGAACTGAAGAAACAGCCGGGTGCAAGCATCGTGAATGTGGCATCCGAAAGCGGGCATGTGCCGGATTCGTTCGCGATAGATTATAGCGCAAGCAAAGCAGCCATTCTCAATCTCACGCAGGCTTTGGCTGATGAATTCGGCGGGGATATCCGAGTGAATGTCGTTTCACCAGGTCCGACGCGGACGACGATGTGGAATGAACCCGGCGGCATGGTCGATATGCTCAGCGATATGTTCGATAAAGAAGGCGAGGAGGCTGTCAGCTACTTCGCGAAGGAAGTCCGTCAGATACCTCGCGGGGAAATCGGCAAGCCGGAGGAGATCGCCAATGTGATTGCCTTCTTGGCTTCCGATAAAGCAGCATATGTCAATGGCGCGGAAATTCCGGTGAACGGCGGATCGGTCAAATATAAATGAATTCTGTTATAATGGTATGACTGCGGTATGCAGTCATGCTATTTTTATATTCTACATAAAAGATGGAAGGGATACCTATGGTTTTTGCCGTAAGTTTAGTAATAGGACTCCTTGCAGCAGCGCTCGGCAGTCTGGTAGGTTTGGGAGGAGGAATCATCCTTGTGCCGGCACTGCTGATTTTGAGCAGCTTTTGGGAGGGATTCAGTTGGGCTACACCACAAGCAATCGTTGGTGTATCTGTCATCTTTATGATTTTTACAGGCTTGTCTTCTACGCTTACATATATGAAAAGCGGGCGGGTTGATTACAAAAGCGGACTCATTTTCTTGGCAGGCGGGATGCCGGGAGCTATTCTTGGTTCATTCCTGAATCGTTTTATCTCGGGTGATGGTTTTTCGCTATACTTTGGCATACTGGTGCTGCTTGTTTTCTTTATGTTCTTCGTAAAACGCAAGGAACGAGAAGTGATCAACCCGAAAGGTATCATCGTTACAAAAGAGATCGACGGAACCACATATACATATAGCTTCCGTTTCATAGCAGCATTTGTACTGTCGTTGTTTGTGGGATTGCTTTCCGGTATGTTCGGCATTGGCGGAGGCAGCTTCATGGTGCCTGCCATGATCCTGATGTTCGGATTCCCGGCACATGTCGCTGTCGCCACAAGTATGCTGATGGTATTTTTCCTGAGTATCGTTAGTACTGTCATGCATATTTCCCTCGGGCATGTGGAATGGAACGTTGTATGGGCCTTTATTCCAGGGGCGATTCTTGGCGGTATACTCGGAGCGAAAATCAACCAGCTGCTCAAGGGGAATACGGTTGTCTGGATATTGCGTATCATGCTCGTATTAGTTGCTGTCCGTCTGATCTGGGATGGGTTGTCGTAATAAAGGAGTAGAGAAGGATGCAGGAAAAGCTGACTATCAACTACACAAATGATTTGCATAGCTATTTTGAAAACTGGCCGAAGATCACCGGTTATTTGAAGCGGAATAAGCAGAAGCTTACGGATGCTGGGGAAACATGCTGGCTGATTGATATTGGTGATCATGTCGATCGATCCCGGCCGATTGCAGAGGCATTCCGCGGCAAAGCGAACATAAGCTTGCTGAATGAAGCGGGTTATGATTTCGCCACGATCGGGAACAATGAAGGGATCACACTGGATTATGATGATCTTTATCATTTATATGATGAAGCGGAATTCCGTGTAGCCGTAGCGAATCTCCATTCACAAAAGGATGAGGATCCTGGCTGGATGGAGTCTTCCTGGATTGTCGAAACTGCCGGCGGGATGAAAGTCGGCATGATCGGGCTGACGGCGCCTTTTCCGGATTTCTATAATCTGATCGGCTGGGATATCGAGGATCCAATGCAAGTGCTGAAGCGTGAGATCGGCAAGCTTGGGCCTTCCTGTGATGTGGTTGTATTGCTTTCCCACTTAGGTATTTATGCGGATCGTGATATAGCGGCTGCCTTTCCGGAAATAGACATAATCATTGGCGGGCATACCCATCATCTGCTTCATGAAGGCGAATATGTAAATCAATGCCTGATCACGACTGCAGGCAAGCAGGGCTTTTATTTCGGTGAAGTGGAAATCATCTGGGACGCAGAACAGCAAGTCATCATCGAAAAGAAAGCCAAGGCCATACCCGTGGCAGACTTGGAAGAGGATGCCGACATGGCAGAGCAGGTTGCGGTCTATTCGGATAACGCAGTGAAAGCCATGCATCGTCCTGCCGTTGTGCTGCCGGATCCAATGCCATCTGCTCCATATGAAGATTCCCATGTGATGGATCTTTTGACAGATTATCTGCATCGATGGACGGGTGCAGATCTTGCTTTTCTGAATGCCGGCGTGCTGCTGGATAGTTTTCCGGCAGGAGCTGTATCCTATATGGATATCCACCGAATCTGCCCGCATCCGATCAATCCCGCAACGGTACCATTGACGGGCGAAGAGCTGCAACAGATTGTCGACGCTGCCCTGCAGCCCGATTTCGTCACTTTCCCGCTCAAAGGTTTCGGCTTCCGCGGCAAGGTCATCGGAAAGATGGTGTACAGCGGATTATCGTTTGATATAGCTGGTACGACAGCAAAACCGAAAGCGGTGAATTTGCGGATCAACGGCAAGCCGCTTGAACCGGAACGACGCTATATCACTGCCATGGCTGACACATTCACTTTCGGCAGTTTGCTCCCGTGTATCAAGCAGGCGGAAGGAAAGAAATATTATATGCCGGAAATGCTTCGGGATCTGCTCCTGGAAGCATTGAAGGAAATTGAAAAATGAGCAAACACCTCCGTTTTTCCTACATAGGATATAACGGAGGTGTATTTAAATTGATGACTGTAGAACCCATGTTTTTGGAAGGGAAGCCTTTTACCGCCGTAACAGTCAAACTGCCGAAAACAACCCTGCTGGTCGTGTCGAATGATGTCGGTTATATCATGTGCGGAGCGCTGGATGTTGATTTGCTCAATGACAGATTAGCCGATCGAAACATCATTTCCGGGAGGGCGGTCGGTGTCAAGACGATAGAGCAGCTGCTGGCTGCACCGCTTGAAAAAGTAACGGATGCTTCTTTGGCGTACGGCTGGAAACCTGGTATCACAGGTAAAGAAGCGCTGCTCCTCCTGCCTTGAAAAAATTGTCGAAGCCTGTATCATCATTCTAGATTGTTTGGCGTTTTTCTGGTACTATTTTATCAGAATGGAATGTTGGAGAAGATAAGGGGTACGACAATGAGATTAGTTTCGACAAAATCGGTAAAGCCCGGAAGCCGGCTCGCCCAGCCC
Organism: Terribacillus sp. 7520-G; assembly: GCF_002271665.1. NCBI lineage: Bacteria > Bacillati > Bacillota > Bacilli > Caryophanales > Bacillaceae > Terribacillus > Terribacillus sp. 7520-G. Next base: position 83,339 of record NZ_NQFP01000024.1, read on the forward strand.
GTATATAATGATAAAGGCAGTATACTTATCCAGCGGGATGTGGAATTGACGGCTGGTATTATCGATCGTTTAAAGGAGCTAAGGTATACCTATGTCTATATCCGGGATGACAGGCTGCAGGACATCGAGCTTGCATTCTCCACTTCCAATGAAGAGCGCCTAAAAGCGATGCAGGTCATCCATAAGTCCTTTCAGGAAATCAAGCGAAGTGAAAACGGACGATATTTGACAGACAAAATGACTGAAAAAATCACGAGTTCCATCCAGGAGATGGTAAGCAATCTTCGGCCGAAGCGCCAAACATTGACGATCCTATCCGATATGCTCATATACGACGATTATATCTTTTCTCATTCAGTCAATGTCGCGCTGTATGCGATGGCGATTGCCAACGAAATGCGGCTTCCGATTTCCGTTGTCGAGGAAATCGGATTCGGAGCCATTTTGCATGATGTAGGAAAAATGTTTGTCCCCCAGGAAATTCTGCAGAAGACCGGAAAACTGACGGACGCAGAATTCGAGCAGATCAAGGAGCATACGACGAAAGGCTTTCATTATTTACGCCAGATGAAGAATATCCCGCTTGTCATAGCACATTGCGCTTACCAGCATCACGAACGGATAAATGGTTCTGGTTACCCCCGCGGCATAAGCGGTCCGGATATTCATTTCTATGCCAAGATTATCGGCATCGCTGATGTATTCGACGCTGTGACGAGCAACCGTGTATACCGGGATGCCATGCTGCCGCATGAAGGCTTGGAAATATTATTTGCCGGAGCAGGCGATCAGTTCGATATGGAGATGGTCGAGGCCTTCAAAAGAAGTGTGGCCATTTATCCAACAGGGCTGACTGTACGGCTGAGTGATGGCCGCATGGGCATCGTCATCCGGCAGAATGAGGATATCAATACCCGGCCGATTGTCCGGATTTTGCAGGAGGCCGATGGGACGGATCCGGAGCCATATGAAGTGGATCTGTATGAGCATTTGAATATCACGGTAGTCGCTTGTTCGACATCAGCTGAGAGCGACTAGCCTATTCTAAGCTCCCTTGGTCAAGCATAAGCTTGTTTCAAGGGGGTTTTTTCATGCGTCCATGGCAGCGCAGAGCTTCTAAAGCACCACCTTCCTTTCGCCATGTGCTCCTGATGAGCATATTGCTTTTCCTGCTGTTGACGTCCTTGAGTCTATGGCTGGTGAATAGGGGATTGGAGCCGACGCTTATGGCAATTGCCGAGACGAAGACAGAGCAGTTTGCCAAACAGGCGATCAACCAGGCAGTGCAGGCGGAGAAGGAAGCGGATTTGGACTTGAATGCATTCGTGCAAGTAGAGAAAGATGCGAATGGGAATGTCACACATGCCAGCTGGGATGCTGCAACCGTGAATGAAGTGCTGCGGAAGGTGACTTTTCGCGTACAGAATTATTTGCGGCTGATGGAGGATGGGGAAATGCCTGCCATCAGTCAGGAGCAGCTGGCAGAGGAGGCTGCGGCCGATGTCATCCAGGAGAAATTGGAGGAAGATCCGACTCTGGTCGATATACCGCTTGGTCAAGCAACCAATAATGCTTTGCTTGCCAATCTTGGTCCGCGGATCCCGGTGAAATTCGAAATGATCGGTTATGTGGAGTCTGGTGTCGATGTAAAGGTGGAGGAATATGGCATCAACAATGCAATGTTCGTCTTCATGGTCGAAATCAAAGCAAATGTCCGGATCATCATCCCATTCTCAACCAAGACGACGACAGTGAAACAGGATGTGCTGCTTGGCAGCACGGTCATCCAGGGGCAAGTACCGGAATTTTATAATAATGGAGGGGGATCTGGTTCATCACCATCGTTCTCCATACCAATGCAAAAGGAAGGCGAATGACTTTCAGCCTTCCCTTTTTTGCTGTTTTGATTTTTGTTCCCAAATTCTTAGGTAAGGGTATGGATCGAAGGAAAATTCCGATCTTCCATTGTCTTTATACATACCATAATGCAAATGCGGCGGGAATTTCCCTGATGTTCCAGGCGGGCCGTAACCGCTTGCGCCTACATAGCCGATGACATCACCGGGTTTGACGACATCCCCGACGGATACCCCTTTTTCAAACCCGTTCAAATGGGCATAGTAGTGATAAATATTATTGCTGTCCCGAAGACCGATGCGCCAGCCGCCGTACAGATTCCAGCCCTTTAGTTCAATGACACCGTATGTGGTTGCGTACACAGGCACACCATAATTGGCGAAGATATCCGTGCCTTCATGAATCCTTCTTCCGCCAAAGCCCCTGGCATCTCCCCATGTGTTCCGATAGCTGTAGTTATGGCGGAGCGGCAGCGGAAAAGAGCGCTCGTCCAGTTCGATCGTATCGAACTTTTCATAGAGCTTGGCCGTATTCATGATGGTCTGGACGGTAAGGTCACGTTCATAATAATGCCAGAGGGCAATCTTGATGTCGTTCTTCGTCGTCCCGGTCCTCTGGATGAAAGAAGCTACCGTGTAAAGGACATCCTCTGGATTGTCGGGATCGGCCTTCTTGTCCCCATCGCCATCCCGTCCTAAACCATGGAACCATATAATGGAGGATTCATCTGCATCGTCCCCATGTTTGGCAGCGCCAAACCATTTCTCCTCCGGAATTTCGATTGCAATCAATTTCTCTTCTTTGGATTCTGTCGGGAGATTATGCTCATACTGATCGATTGCAGCCAGATAATACCAAGGAAGTCCTGTGGCAGCTGCCGTCTTTTTGTAAAGTGCCATGCGCTCCTGCTTGGCCTCATCGCTTTTTTCCGCTCCTTTGACAGAAGCCGGGAATGGAAAGCTTGAGAACAGGAGGATCAGCAGCATGGCAATGTATATCTTTTTCATGTGCTGCTCACCTTTCCTTGTACGTTTGCTGTTAGTTTGTACAGAGATCGGAATTTCATGAGTCATAATCACGAGTCCCGAAGGAAGGGAAGCGAAATTATAATGGAAATATGCTAAACTAGAGGCAGGATAGGGGAGTCGATAGTGGTGAAAACAACAGTACAAGGCAAACATTATGAAGTTGTGCAGGATATAAAGGGAGCCTTTCAGGAACAGGCATTCCAAAACCGCTACAGCGAAATCTTGACGAAATATGATTATATTGTAGGTGACTGGGGATATGAACAGCTTCGTCTGAAAGGTTTCTTTGACGACGATAATCCGAAGGCCACCTTCGACACGAAAATCAGCACATTGGAAGATTATTTGTATGAGTATTGCAATTTTGGGTGTGCCTACTTTGTCCTGAAAAAGCTTCCGGCAAAGTAAGTGCAAGAGAGGGGCAATGACAATGTACTTTGTGGATAAACGAAAAATAGAAGAAGTCCTTACATATATGGAAGAACTGCTGGCTGCAGAGATTCCTTCCGGGGAAGGGATTTCCGAAAAGCTTGCTGCCGAACGCCGGGCGCAGCTCTTGATCGAGGGTATCCTTGATACGGGAAATAGTGTGATCGACGGATTCATCATGCGTGATCCGGGCAGCTATGATGATATTATCGACATCCTTGCCGACGAACAGGTGATAGAGGAAGATACGGCACCGGCCTTCAAGGAAATCATTGCATTGCGCAAAATGCTTACTGGCGATTATCTGCATGTGGATCACAAAAAGCTTGCTGAAACGATGGAGGAATATAAGGGATTGCTGGGGCATTATGTGGAATGGGTAAGGGCATATCTGGTGAATGAGACGCGGACAGCTTCCGCTTTTGCAAGGAGCGGTGACAATGAAAGCATATGAAGGGTATCTGATTGATTTAGATGGAACCATGTATCTTGGGAATGAACGGATCGAAGCGGCCCCAGGATTCATCCGCAGCTTGAAGGATGCGGGTAAAAAGCATCTTTTCGTGACGAATAACTCCACGCGTACACAGGAGCAGGTGGCGGCAAAGCTTCGTCACATGGATATTGAAGCCGATCCAGAAGATGTATTCACGACGAGTATGGCAACAGCTGCCTATATTCGCGAGCATGATCCGAAAGCGCGGGTATATGCCATTGGGGAAGAGGGGCTTTTCGATGCCCTGGCAAAAGAGGAACTCACGTTGGCAGAAGAGGACTGCGATTATGTCGTAATCGGCCTAGATACCAACATTACATACGAAAAGCTGGCAAAGGCATGCTTGCTTGTCCGGGCAGGTGCAAAGTTCCTTTCGACGAACAGTGACCGGGCACTGCCGACCGAAGCAGGCTTGATGCCCGGCAACGGGTCGCTGACGGCTGTCATTTCCGTAAGCACTGGCATCGAACCGACATTCATCGGGAAACCAGAAAGCATCATGATGGAACAGGCCAGGAAGCTATTGGATCTGGACAGGGAACAAGTCCTCATGGTAGGTGACAATTACCTGACAGACATCACTGCCGGAATCAGGGCGGGAATAGACACACTGATGGTATGCACCGGTTTTACAAAACGGGACGAGCTTCCATCCCTTGATCCAAAACCGACTTATACAATCGATACGCTGAACGAATGGGAATTCAAATAAAGAGCAGCCCCGTCAATGGGGGCTGCTCTTTTTTCCTTGGAAAAACCCCAGTGATAGCAGTTCCTGATGCCCTCCGCAGGATTCCTTACATTTTTTAAAAAAGCAGCCTTTCCAAGCTGCTGCTTCTTTTTAACCATCGATATTTTGTTCTTCATTCTGACTGTGTGCAAGCCTGCTGGCTGCTGCAGCAGCAATAGCCCCGACAATATCATCCAGGAACGTATGGCATTCCCCGGTGCTCTTATCATTGAGCTTTGCCAGGATGCCTGGCTTCTGCTTGTCGATGTAGCCGTAATTCGTGAATCCGATGGAGCCATATAGGTTGATGATGGAGAGTGCGATCACCTCATCGATACCATATAAACTCTCATCCCGCGCCAGGTTATCCTGCAGCGGCTGTTCCAGTTTCCCCTGTTCGGTAAGTACATCAAGCTGGATACCTGTCAGGATGGCGTTCTGGACCTCTCTTTTGGACAAGACACGTTCCACATTATAAATGCAGCGATCCATAGTCAGGCCAGGATAATATTTATTCTGCAGGAAATGGACAAGCTCTGCAATGTCTTCGATTTGTACACCACGCTCGATTAGCCATTCCCGTGCCTTTTTCTCTAATTCTGTTGTCATGAGATCACTTCGCTTTCCTATGTATGATTCTGTTAGCAGTATACCCTTTTAGCTTATGCGCCAATCATCAGGTCTGAACATGAATCTCGCCGCTGCTTCATAACATAAAGCAGGAGGTGTTTGCCCGTGTTGCAGCTGATGCAGAAATATATGCCCGGATTCAGCGGGAAACCGGTTTCCTATCGCAATTATCATGCCTATCGGACGGCGGATCGATTATATGTCATCATACCAGCCAGGACGGACCAAGACAGCTATTATGAATTGGCTGCTATCACTGCTTATTTGCAGGAGGCGGGCTTTCCGCGTCTTGCGCAGCCGATGCTAACGACAGAAGGACAGATTTTGACGGTATATGAAAATACAGCCTACCTGGTCGTGGAAATGCCGCCGCCCTATACGAGGGATCTCCAAGCCCATGGTGCTGAATTGGCTTCCTTCCATCAGCTTGGTGCCAGCTGTCCGTTTGCGCCCGATACGCTATCCAGCTATGGAAAATGGGGGGATTTATGGACGGCGCGTTTGTCACAGGCCGAAAAGCTCTATGCAGAAATGTATCAAAAACGTCCCCTTGTCCATGAGGAGAGAGTATTCCTCGATACATTTTATTATGTGATCGGGAGGACCGAACTCGCGATACAATATCTGAATGAAACGAATGATGAATTCCGTTTTACGGAATCCGATCAGCCAACGACTGTATTCATGAAATACCGATCCGAGCTGGCAGACACATATGTACTGCCCCATACAATCGTTTATGATCATCCAGCACGTGATCTGGCGGAATATACAAGGAATTCCTTCTTCAACGAGGAAATGAATGAAGCTGCCGAATTCCTGCGGTCTTATATGCAGGTGCGTCCTCTCTCGGTTTTCGGAATGAGGCTGCTGTATGCCAGGCTGATCATGCCGCTTCATCTGTTCGATCAAATGGAAAAGGGACTGGCAGGGACCGCGGGGAAAGAATATGAAAAACTTATCATGCAGCAAAGTGTATATGAACAGCGCTTGGCCGGGCTATTTCAGTATATGCAGGTGGATCCGCGGGTACTCGAGATACCTTTGTTGGAAAATTTTTTGTAAAGTTGGTTGCGATGGCAGATTGATAGAGTTATAATGTCCTTTATATAAAAACAATTGTTTATTTCAGATGGACAGGAGGCTGGATGGGATGAAGCAAAAGATTCAAATCGGCTTATGCGGCCTTGGGACAGTCGGAAGCGGCGTTGTTCAGATTTTGCAGGAGCATCAAGAACAAATACGCTATAAGCTTGGCTGTGAAGTGGAAGTGGCCAAGATTCTCGTCAAAAACAAAGACAAGAAGAGGGAATATATAGAGGATCCCGGCATTTTGACGATAGAGCCTGCCGATATCACGGATAATCCGGCGATCGATATTGTCGTCGAAGTGATGGGCGGGCTGGAAGATACGTATCAGCTGCTGGAGCGCAGCATCCGTAATCGTAAACAGATTGTGACAGCCAATAAAGACCTGATGGCAGAGCACGGTGATAAGCTGTTTGCGCTGTCCCAGGAATTTGATACCGATATTTACTACGAGGCCAGTGTTGCCGGCGGTATCCCGATCCTGCGATCGCTGAGTGATGGCCTTGCTTCAGATAAGATCCAGAAAGTGATGGGGATCGTCAATGGAACGACGAATTTCATCCTGACGAAGATGACAGATGAAAAACTATCCTTTGAAGCAGTACTGGCGGAGGCGCAGGAGCTCGGATTCGCAGAAGCTGATCCGACTTCGGACGTGGAAGGCCTGGATGCTGCCCGCAAGATGACCCTGCTGGCTAACCTGGCTTTCAAGATGCCTGTGGCATATGGGGATGTCGAAGTGGCCGGCATCACTTCCATCTCTCAGGAAGATATCGAGTTTGCGGGGAGGCTCGGTTATATCGTCAAGCTGATTGGGATTGCAGCCGCGGATGATGGGAAAGTAGAGGTGAGTGTGGAGCCGACACTGCTGCCGGAAGCACATCCACTCGCACAGGTGAAGAATGAATTCAATGCTGTCTATGTATATGGGCAGGCAGTCGGGGAGACGATGTTCTACGGGCCGGGAGCAGGCGGACTGCCGACAGCGACGGCAGTCGTATCGGATTTGATGGAAGTGGTCAAAAATATCCGGCTTGGCGTAAACGGAAAGGCTTATGTGCAGCCGCAGTACAAGACTGCTTTAAAAGATGATACCGAAAAACATGCAAAGTACTTCATCAGGGTGGAAGCAGAGGACCAGACGGGTGCATTCCACGCAGTCACCAATGTGTTTGCCGGACAGGATGTCTCATTTGCGAAGATCCTGCAGCTGCCGCATACTAGCTCGAAGACAGCTGAGGTCGTCATGGTGACACACAAACACAGTAAGCAGCAAATCGAAAACAGCATACAGCAGCTGGAGCAATTGGACGTCGTGAAACGAGTCATCAGCTGCTATCGTGTAGATGGAGAGGATTGAGCAGGATGGTATGGAATGGATTATTGGAAGCTTATAAGGAGCATTTGCCGATTTCGGATGAAACACCAGCTGTCAGTCTTGGGGAGGGCAACACACCTCTTGTGAAGCTGGAGAAAATATCAGCAGCGTATGGGATTGAAGCATATGCCAAAATCGAAGGTGCGAACCCTACGGGAAGCTTCAAGGACCGCGGCATGGTGATGGCAATTGCCAAGGCAAAAGAAGCAGGGGCAAAAGCAGTCATCTGTGCCTCCACAGGGAATACTTCGGCTTCGGCAGCTGCGTATGCAGCACGTGCCGGGATGCGCTGCTTTGTCGTCATTCCGGAAGGCAAAATAGCCCAAGGCAAGCTTGCACAGGCTGTCATGTACGGAGCGGAAATCTTCTCGATAGAAGGCAACTTCGATGATGCACTGCGCGTGGTACGGAACTTGAGTGAGACGGAGCCAGTCGCGCTTGTCAATTCCGTCAATCCATATCGTCTCGAGGGGCAGAAGACAGCAGCCTTCGAGCTTTGCGAACAATTGGGACAAGCTCCTGATTATCTGTTCATTCCAGTCGGCAATGCAGGCAATATCAGTGCTTACTGGAAAGGCTTCAAAGAATATGGGCAAGAAAAAGGATTCCACCTGCCCGTACTGAAAGGCTATCAAGCAAGCGGGGCTGCACCGATCGTGCATGACCGCGTGTTCGAGAATCCCGAGACCGTCGGTACAGCCATCCGTATCGGGAATCCGGCAAGCTGGCAAAAGGCGACTGCTGCCAGGGATGAATCAGGCGGGACGATCGATGAGGTGACAGATGGGCAAATCATCGCTGCTTATCAGAAAATCGCCCGCGAGGAAGGCATATTTGCGGAACCGGGATCATGCGCATCATTCGCAGGACTTTTGAAGGCACTGGAACAGGATGAGGTGGAAAAAGGTTCGAGAGTGGTCTGCGTGCTCACCGGGAATGGATTGAAGGATCCGAATACAGCGATCGAATACAGCACGATCCAGCCGCTTGTCCTCCCGAATGAAGAAAAAGTGATTGCGGACGCCATCAAGGAGCGGATGTAAATGAAGCGCTGGCAAATAAGCGTCCCGGCAAGCACGGCCAATATCGGACCTGGCTTCGATTCTGTCGGAATCGCCTTGAATCTGTATCTGGAATTGGAAGTGCAGCCGGGAGATGAGTGGGAATTCATCCCGATGTCAGATGCAGTTCAAGGTCTGCCGTCCGGCAAGGACAATATGATTTATGAAACAGCGATGTTCGCTGCCAAACGCTATGGATATGAAGAGCTGCCACCCTGTACGGTCCGCATGAGCAGCAATATCCCGTTGGCAAGGGGGCTTGGCAGCAGTGCGACTGCCCTGGTGGCCGGGATAGAGCTGGCGGACAGCCTTTTATCGCTGCAGCTTAGCAATGAAGAAAAGCTGGAGATCGCTGTTGGTTTGGAAGGCCATCCAGACAATGCAGCCCCGTCTATTTTGGGAGGCTGCGTGATTGGATATTATGATGACAAGGTCCATTATGTTCAGGCTCCCATCAAGGATGTGCGCTTCCTGGCTGTGATCCCGCCTTTCAAGCTGGCAACAGCGGATGCCAGAGCGATCCTGCCGGAGCAGCTTCCATATAAAGAAGCGGTGAAGGCAAGCGGCATTGCCAATGTAGCGGTGGCTGCCTTGCTGCAGCAGGATTGGCAGCTGCTTGGGGAAATGATGGATAAAGATCTTTTCCACCAGCCCTACAGACAGCTGATGATCCCGCATTATGGGGAAATAGCTGATTCCTTGCAGGAGGCGGCATATGGTGTCTACTTGAGCGGAGCCGGCCCGACGATGATTGCTGTCCTGGATGAAGCAGGAGCAGATGCCATTCACGCGGATTATCAGAACAAATATCCGGACTTTGAATGGCTGCTGCTTTCCTGCGCTGCAAAAGGCAGCTGTGCAGAAGAGCTGGCCATCGAAGCGTGAGAAAAACCCACAGAAGCGATTTCTGTGGGTTTTCAGATTGAAAATAGAAAACAGCGGGGATCGATCATACCCGCTGTTTTATGCATTGTATTAAAATACTTGCTCGATCTCACGCACACCAGGAACCTCAGCCATCAAGGCACGTTCGATTCCGGCTTTCAATGTGATCGTAGAGCTTGGGCAGTTACCGCATGCTCCCATGAGACGAAGACGCACGATACCTTCATCAACATCGACAAGTTCGACGTCGCCGCCATCACGAAGCAAGAATGGACGTAATTTATTCAGAACTTCTTGTACTTGGTTTTCCATCATCCATTTTCCCCCTTACGATTATATATACATTATAAATCCTTTCCGTCAAAAAATCCACGATGGCTAACTGAGAAATTTTATCAATTAAAAACATGTTCCAACATCCTGTTAGTTACGGTAAACTGAAGGTAACAGCTTACGAAAGGGTGGGGGAGGATGACAACCAGGATCACCGTGTACGGCGCCGATATCATTTGTGCCAGCTGCGTCAATGCACCAAGCTCAAAGGATACGTATGAATGGCTGCAGGCAGCCTTGGCAAGGAAGTTCGGGAACAAGCAGTTTCAATTCGATTATATCGACATCCATGAACCGCCGGCGGATGAAAAACACAAACAATTCGCGGCAAAGGTGATCGAAGAGGATTTATTCTATCCAGTTGTACTGGTGGATGACGAGATTGCCGGAGAGGGGATCATTTCGCTCAAAGCGGTCTGCAAGGCAGTCGAGAAGTCAGCCTAGTTGTGCTCACATCCTGCATTGTGGTAGGATTATCACTTGATAGTGTTACATCCTAGAATAGGAGTGAGCGGGATGAATCCGATCATTGAATTTTGTGTGAACAATCTGGCCTCTGGCTCGCAGGAAGCCTTCGATAAGCTCGACAGCGACCCGGGTCTTGATGTGATAGAATACGGCTGTACAAGCTTTTGCGGCATTTGTGCGCAGCATTTATTTGCGCTGGTGAACGGGGAGCCGGTCACAGCTGAGACAGCGGATGAGCTTGTGGAGAATGTTTACAAGTTCATCGAAGAAAACCCGTTATTTTAATCGGCCGTGCGTCTGCTTTGGGCAGGCCATGGCTTTTTTCATAGTAGAGGAGAAGAGAGAATGGATATACCTTTTGTAAAAATGCATGGCTTGAAAAACAGTTATATTTTCGTGGATCTATTCCAATTCCAGCTGGAGGAAGAAAGCCTGGCGCCGCTTGCGATAGCTGCAGCAGACAGGGATACCGGCATCGGATCCGACGGCTTGATCCTCATCCATCCTAGTGAAACATGCGATGTCGGCATGCGCATTTTCAACCTTGATGGATCTGAAGCCATGAATTGCGGCAACGGTTTGCGCTGTGTTGCGAAATATGCTTATGAGAATAACCTGGTGGAAAGCGATACATTCACGATTCAGACAAAAGCAGGCCAGGTAGAAGCGAAAGTCCATGGAACCAGAGCGCATGTGCATGAAGTGACGGTGGATATGGGCGCCCCGATCTTGCAGCGCGAACTGATTCCGATGCAAGGTGCACCTGCACAGAAGGTAGTAGCCGAAGACTTCCAGGCAGGCGAAGAACAGCTTTCGGTAACAGCAGTGAGCATGGGGAATCCGCACGCGGTATTCTTCGTCGATGCTATCGATGATGCGCCGCTTTATACGCATGGTCCCATCATTACGAATGACCCGCGGTTCCCGGAAGGAGTCAATGTGGAGTTCATCGAGATGCTTTCGGATACAGAAATGCATTTCCGCGTCTGGGAACGCGGGTCGGGTGTGACACAGGCATGCGGAACGGGTGCTTGTGCAGCAGTCGTGGCCGCCATATTGAATGGCAAAGCATCTTTCGGGGAAGAAGTGACCGTCCATCTGAGCGGCGGAGATCTGTTCATCCGCTGGGAAGAAGACGGATCTGTCTGGATGCGCGGTGCAGCCGAAAAGACAGTATCTGGGACATTCCATTGGGAGCGCGGTGCTTGAGCATCTTCATTTAGGAGCGTATACTGAAAGATAAGATAGAAAAGGGGAGGTAACCTGAATGGTGTTGAATATTACAGACAGTGCCAGCCTTCAGATCAAGGACATGCTGAAGGAAGAAGACGCAGAGACTGTCTTTCTCCGCTTTGGTGTCAAAGGCGGCGGCTGCAGCGGTCTTTCCTACAGCCTCGGTTTCGAATACGAGAAGAACGAAGAATTGGACACATTCGAAGTGGTCAACGATATCCCGGTCATCATCCGCTCCATGGATATCCCGGTAATCGACGGAACCACGATCGATTTCAAACAGAACATGATGGGCGGCGGGTTCACCATCGATAACCCGAATGCCATCGTCAGCTGCGGCTGCGGTTCGTCGTTCAAGACAGCGACGAATGCTGGTACGCCGGAGAATTGCTGATATAAAATAGTAGACCTTCCTTATCATCCACGGATGACGGGGAAGGTCTTTTCATTATGTCCTATTCTTGGAGAGCTTCTAAGATATGGTTGTTTACTTGGTAACTATTTAACAGTCCGATATGGGACACACCGTATATGCGTATATTATTCGCGCCATATAGAGTGGATAGATAGGAGCTTACAATGCGATCACTTGTCGAGTAGATGGATGTGGTATCGATGCCTTCTGGAGCGACACTCGTTGTAAGTCGATTGGCGCCGCCTAAGGTGATCAGCTTATCCACTTTATCCTTGCCGCCTTTATTCAGGATATAATAAAGGCTGTTTGCGCCGCCCATGCTATGGGCAACGATATTTACTTTGTCACTGCCTGTTTCCTCCAGTACATCATCAACGAATCTTTGGATGGCAGTGGAATTCAATTCCTGATGTCCCTGTTTGCTTGGCAAATCAATTGCATATAGCTCATCGCTCGAGTAGCCGTTTCTCTCCAAATATCTTTCGATGAAATAGAAGTTGGAGTCCGATCCAGTTAAACCGTGGACGAAGACAATAGGTGTGTTCCCTGTTGCAGCATATGCTTTCGAGGGCTGGAATTGGCCGCCCAATGTGAAGGCGATTGTAAACATGATGATCAATAGTGCAAGAAATTTCTTTTTCATTCAGGCTTCCTCCTAGTATCTATTGTTCTATTAGATTGTAATATGATTTCAGAAAAACCTGTATTGGGAAACTTGTCCATGAAATTGTCGTTTTCTTGCATGCAGAAAATGAATGATGAGGCAATATATCAACCTTCTATCTAGTTGGGGACTAATGGTATTTCCCAGTTGAAAGATGCGAGAGGGGCTTAGTATGTAATTATAGTTGATAGGGAGTTTTTAGGAGGGAATGGAATGATATCATCAGTAAAATCTTAAAATGCGTCAACAATGCATCGCGTCACGCTCGATGCATTTGAGGAATACAGATAAGCCGCGCCTCCGTTTCTGTCATTGACAGGAAAACAGTCCTAAGACCTGATGGTGCAGAGATAGAAACGGTCTTTATGACCAAAAAGGTATAACAAGCTAAAAACGCTCTTCAGTAAGACTGTTGCGCGGGTGATGAAAATGTTATACAAAAAAAGATGATTATTTTAATAAAAAACGGGTATATATCTCCTATTCACCCATACAAACAGCCGAGGGTGAAAGCATTGTTTGTACAACAAACTACATGCGAAAAATGGAGGAGAGAAGAAGATGGACAAACAAGCTAATGGCAGAGGGCGTGTCCCTCAAATCGATGATGATGGTCGAAGTTCGAAGCGGAGGCTGAGACTGATTGCTTTCATCTCTACCTTCGGAGGTTTACTATTCGGATATGATACGGGTGTCATCAATGGGGCCCTGCCTTTCATGGGACAGGAAGACCAGTTGAATCTGACGCCGTTGACAGAGGGGATGGTGGCAAGTTCCTTGCTTCTTGGAGCTGCAGTCGGTGCAGTATCCGGAGGGAAGCTTGCGGATAAGGTCGGACGCCGCCGTGTCATTTTATACTTAGCTGTCTTATTCTTTGTGGCAACTTTAGGCTGTTCTTTCGCGCCGAATACGGAGACGATGATTGTCTTCCGCGTATTGCTCGGACTCGCTGTCGGGGGTGCATCGGTAACGGTTCCTGCATACCTTGCGGAGGTTTCTCCATCTGAATCGCGCGGGAAAATGGTGACGATCAATGATTTGATGATCGTCACTGGTCAGCTGCTTGCTTATTCTTCAAACGCATTGCTTGGGAACCTATTCGGTGATACCGCCCATATTTGGCGCTATATGTTGGCGGTTGCGACATTGCCTGCGATTGTACTATGGTTCGGTATGCTCGTCATGCCGGAGAGTCCAAGATGGCTGGCTCAGCAGGGTATGCTGAAAACAGCATTTCAGATTCTCTTAAAGATCCGCCGCAAAAATCGGGCAAAGCAAGAAATGGAACAAATCAAGAAAACCGTGGCAAAAGAGCGGAGTATAGATAAAGCATCCTTTAAGGACCTGGCCATTCCATGGATCAGAAGAATCGTCCTTATCGGTTTAGGTATCGGGGTCATCCAGCAAATAACTGGTGTCAACTCCATCATGTATTATGGTACGCAGATTTTAAGTGATGCAGGATTTGGCCGGGATGCAGCATTGATAGGTAATATTGCCAATGGTGTCATTTCCGTTGCAGCTGCCATCTTCGGTATATGGTTGTTAGGCAGAGTACGCCGCAGGCCGATGCTGATAACAGGTTTCATCGGAACGACAAGCGCACTGCTTTTGATTACCATCGTGACGACTTTCTTTGAGGGGACTCCTGCACTGCCGTATTTGGTGCTGGGGCTCACTGTAACATTCCTGGCCTTCCAGCAAGGCGCGGTGTCTCCTGTCACATGGCTGATGCTGTCCGAGATCTTCCCGTCACGCATTCGCGGAATGGGGATGGGAATCGCTGTATTCTTCCACTGGATGACGAACTTCACTGTAAGTTTGACATTCCCGGTGCTGCTTAGTGCAATCGGATTATCCAGCACATTCCTCATCTTTGTCGTCCTGGGTATCGCTGCGATTATCTTTATCCATAAATGCCTCCCAGAAACAAAGAATCGTTCATTGGAGGATTTGGAACAAGATTTCCGTCAAGAGACGATTCGAAAGACGGTGCCTAATTTGAAAGAGAAAACGGAATTCACTGGAAGAGCATAAAATGAATCCAGTCTGGAAACAGCCAATATCCTCGAATGAAAAGACGCTTGGAACTTTTCCAAGCGTCTTTTCATCATTCTTTTATATCCACCAATTCAAAGCGCTCACATACCAGCTTCATATCTTCTGCAAATTCGAGTCCTAATTTTCCAAGCTCTTCCGTAAAGAATTCCACATGGACATCTTTCCAGTATTGATATGTTCTGTCGCCTTCCCCTTCGGCAATGGCAAACTCCTCCGGGACCTCATTCATCGGCATTATTTTTACATCAGAGGTCCTGATGATAGCCAGTGGTTCATCCTTGCTGCTTAAGATGATGCTGTAATCATCAACGGAGGGCAAAGGCTCGTTTTCGAGTTCATAAAAAATCAGTCCGGAACATGTAGCTGTTTTGATACCATCCATTACCAGCTGAGCCAAGTGATCGGGATCGGCACCGAATTGCCAAGCACTGACTTTGTCTGGTTTTGGTTTGTTGCGGGACTGCCAGAATTGGTCCCAATAAGACTGTGCTGCTTCATTCATCTCTCTCTCTCCCTATCCAGAATTAGACAATTCCAAATCATTATATCATTGAGCCTATCCCCTTTGTTATAGAAAAAAATTATCCCATTCTTGTGAATGGGATTCGTCATGTGTTTATCGAATTTTATTCATTCGCTTCCGTCAGCTTTTTAAGTCCTTCCTCCAATTCTTCCAAGAAAGCAGGCATGCCATGGCCAGTCCCGGCTGCTTTTGGGTGCAGATCCTTCAGTTTCCGGATCGAGCGGTAAGCTTCCTGCTCATCCATGGTGAAGTAGCGGGGAGGACCGTTGAATTCCTTATGCTGTGTCAGTACCTTGTGCAGTGATTCCTGCTGGACAGTCGTGAATGCGTCGCCGGCAATCAACACTTTGTCTTCCGGCTGAAATAAGCTGATGTGACCTGGTGTATGTCCGGGTGTATGAATCCATTGCCATCCAGGCAGATGAGGTACTTGGTGATCAAGCGGGATGAGCCGGACGTGCCGGCTCAAATCGATGCCCGCATTCGGGAAGGTTTTGGACATTTTGGTGATCAGGCCGCCGCCAGCATTTGTATTGCCTTCCGGATAATCCAGCTGGCCGGTCAGATAAGGCAATTCCAATTCATGTGCATATACAGGTACATTCCATTCTTTCACCAGCTCCACTATACTGCCGACATGATCGAAGTGACCATGCGTAAGGATGATACAGGCTGGTGTTGCTCCTTCTCCAAACAGCTCGGCAGCTGCCTGCTTGATATTGCCTGCCGTATCGGGTACACCGGCATCGACAAGCACCCATTCTTTTGTATCTGGATTTTCGATGAAGAAGATATTGACGATCCTGTCAAGATAACCATGGACAGTCGGGGAGACCGTCGTTTCCTTTCCGCTCTTGATCGAGGCAAGCGGGATCAAGCGATGTTCGAATTCGTTTTCCATACAGTTCCTCCTTTATCGCTACTAGTCTGTGAAAGAAGGGCTTCCTTATACAAGAAGCCATAAAAAAACACCGGTTTCCTTATAGGAAACCGGTGCGGTGATTAAAACATGCTTGTGGAATGCTTCGGTTGCACACGAGCATCTGGATCGATATATGTTTTGGCATTATTGATGGCTGTCGGACCTTCGCCGAAACCAGAGGCGATCAGGTTGACCTTGCCGGGATATGTGCAAATATCTCCTGCTGCATAGATACCAGGGATATTCGTTTCTTGTTTTGTATTGACGACGATGCTGTTTTTCTCTATTTCCAGATCCCATTGCTTGATCGGGCCAAGGGAAGAGACAAAGCCATAGTTTACGAGCACTTCGTCGACATCGATCGTTTCTTTTTCTTCGCTTTTCACTTTTTGCAGGACGACTTGCTCGATACGGTCGGTACCCAGCATCTCGACTGGCGTATAAGGGGTCATGATTCTTACATTGGACTGCATAAGTCGTTCCACGCTGTGCTCATGAGCCCGGAATTCATTACGGCGATGGACGAGGATCACCTCTTTTGCAATCGGTTCGAGCATCAGGGCCCAGTCGACAGCGGAATCGCCGCCCCCTGCCAGCAATACACGTTTGCCGGCGTATTTCTGCATATTATCCACATAATAGTTCAAGTTGACACCCTCGAACTCATCACATCGTTCAACCGTCAAGCGGCGCGGCTGGAAGGCGCCATTTCCTGCGGTGATGATGATGGTCTTGGAGAAATGTACACCCTTGTCCGTTTCGATGCGGAATGTATCATCTTCCAAACGCTCGACCCTCTCGACTGACTCACCGAGTGCGATCGTCGGATCGAAGCGTTTCAGCTGTTCCATAAGGTTGTCCACCAATTCCTGTGCACGAATCTGTGGGAAGCCTGCTATATCATAGATGTATTTTTCCGGGTATAGGGCAGAAAGCTGTCCGCCGACTTGGGGAAGGCTTTCGATGATTTTGACACTTTGCTGACGCATCCCACCATAGAATGCGGTGAAAAGTCCGACTGGACCTGCACCGATGATGGTCACATCATATACTTGATCTGACATACCGGTTCCTCCTAGTATTTTTAAACGTAACAACTGGTATTTTATCATAGTTGCCGAAATATGAGTAAGAAGAAGGATTTTTATCTGTTTGGCAGTCTGCGCAGTGACAGGATCTCCTTCCCTTTTTTTGGTTGATAAAAGGAAAGAAAACGTTTACCATAATATTGATGAAGGTTTTGTGACAGTTTTATGTTTTCATCTGTTTTATAAAGTGAATAGTATCACAAACAAAAAATTAATGTTCAGTCAGGTTGTTGCAAGCTTTGTAAACCCAAACTATGTTAATGGATGTGATCGAAGATGAACAAACCGAAAATTGTGATCGCAGGAGCAGGCTACGGCGGCTTGATCACGACTGTGAAACTTCAGAAACTGATTGGAGCGGACGAGGCGAGTATCACACTCGTCAACAAGCATGACTATCATTATCAAACGACTTGGCTCCATGAGAATGCAGCCGGTACAAGGCATCATGACCAGACGCGCATTGCGATCAAGGATGTGATCGATGCGAAAAAAGTCAATTTCGTCCAGGATACCGTGACGAAAATCAAACCGGATGAAAAGAAGCTGGTGATGGAGAATGGCGAGCTCTCCTATGATTATCTTGTCGTCGGACTCGGCTTTGAGCCAGCGAACTTCGGCATCGAGGGACTTCTTGATCATGCGTACATCATCCGGAGCATCAATTCCTCCCGTCTGATCCGGGAGCATATCGAGCATAATTTCGCTGTATATAATAATGAAAAAGAAAAGAAAGAAGAGCGTTTGAATATCGTCATCGGCGGGGGCGGCTTCACGGGCATCGAGTTTGCCGGAGAGCTGGCGGAACGTGTTCCCGAACTGTGCAGGGAATATGATATCGACCGGGACAAAGTGAGAGTCATCGTTATCGAAGCCGGGGCATCCGTCATGATGGGATTCGACCCGCAGCTGGTCGAGTATGCCCTGAATTCCTTGGAATCCCGAGGCATCGAATTTCAGACGAATGCCTTCCTCAAGGAAGTGAAACCCGACAGCATCGTCTATGAAAAAGCAGGCGAAAGACATACCGTGAAAACCAATACGACTGTATGGGCAGCCGGTGTCAAAGGCAATTCCATCCTTGAGGAATCCGGTTTTGAAGTGAACCGCGGCAAGGTGATGGTGACAGAGGACCTACGTGATCCGAATCATGACGATATTTTCATCGTTGGCGACTGTGCTGCCGTCATGAATGAAGAAACAGGCAAACCTTATCCTCCGACAGCGCAATTGGCTACTCAAATGGGATATAACTGCGCACAGAATCTAAAAGCACTCATTCGCAAGGAAAGCAATACGCAGAAGTTCGTTCCGGATATCAAAGGTACGCTTGCTTCCCTGGGAGGCGGGGATGCCATGGGAATCGTGATGGGCAGGAAACTTTTCGGAAAACCGGCTGATGTAATGAAGAAGGCGTCGGATAATCGTTATCTCTATCAGCTGGGCGGTGTGGGATTGGTCTTGAAAAAAGGGAAATTCAATATTTTCAGCTGAAAAAAAGCAGCCAAGCGGCTGCTTTTTGGTATAGGTAGACATCCAGTTGTCGATGCTGTTACCAGAGGTGAAGGATATGATCCTGCGTTGGTGCAAAAGAATGCTGCTTGGTACCCTCTGGCTTGCAGCTATGTATGTGACATGGAGCCAGCTGACCAATTTGACGGTGGAAGATGTCATGAAATATGAACAAAGGCAGCTTCCTGTTCACGATTCAGGACTCAAGCAGCTGCATCTGCCATCAAAACAGCAAATAGATGACAAGGGAAATGGCGATGCCGGTTAAGGCCCCGAAAAAGACTTCAATCGGCTGGTGGCCGAGCATCTCCCTGATTTCACGATTCTTTTCGAATTCTTGTTTACTGCCCCAGTTTTTTGCTTCCTCGACAAAGCGCTGGAAATCCTTCAGGAGCAAATTCAGCAGGATGGCTTGCTCGCCTGCTTGCCTTCTGACTCCGGATGCATCAAACATGATGATGATGCTAAAAACGAAGGAAGCAGCGAATAAGGGGGAGTCAAGTCCGCTTTCAAAACCAATCGAAGTGGTAAGGGCAGCAACTGCGGCCGAATGGCTGCTCGGCATTCCTCCCGTACTGAATGCTAAATCAGGCTGAAGGCGCTTATCTGCAATCGCACGGATCGGCACTTTGATTACTTGTGCGAATACAATGGCAATCAATGCACTCCATAAGGGCAGATTGTGGAACAATGACATGTGCTGCGACATCCTTTCGGGGAAAAGCTATAATATATAATGTAATCATTATAACTAAATTTCCCTGAGAAATGTCATTTAAACGAAGTATTATATGTTACTTTACCTTTCCCGAAAGCATGGGCCAATCTCGGGTAAAACAGTGCTGCAAGTATGGAGAGGCTGAAATCCTTGATCAGGAATGGAATCATGCTGATCCAGGCTGCCGAATAACTTATATCCACGCCCATCCAAAGCTGCATGGCGCCATACATATAGGTGACCCCGATAAGATAATTCACCAGCACGCCAGCGATCACCGCAACAAAAACACGAAATCGAAAGTTAGCTTTTTCCATGATGAATCCAGCAATGAAAGCAATAGGAATGAAAGACAGCAAGAAACCGCCAGTAGGCCCGGCAAAGACAGCAAAACCGCCCGAGAGATCCGCGAAAATCGGCAGCCCAGTCAAACCAAGCAATACATAACAAATCATGCTGTAGGATCCCCATTTATAGCCTAACAGCAAACCAGCCAATAATGCGAAGAATGGCTGCATGGACAACGGCACTGTTTGTCCGCCGATCGGCACAGCAAGAAAAGGCAGCCAGACCGAAATATTTGCACCGACGGTCATCAAGCCGACAAACATTGCACTTGCCGTCAATTTTCCAGTACGATTCATGAATCATCAACTCCTTGCAGAAATAGTAAACGAGGAGTGTTTAATTGTCAACCTAATTTTTATTAGGGTTTACAATTTGGGTGAAGAAAAGGCATAGAAGCCCTTCTTCTATGCCTGGATTGCTGCATCCAATGCGATTTCCATCATGTCGCTGAATGTAGTCTGACGCTCTTCGGCCGTTGTTTCTTCACCTGTCAGGATGTGATCGCTGACGGTAAGGACGGACAGAGCCTGACAATCATGCTTCGCTGCAAGTGTATAAAGTGCGGTTGTCTCCATTTCAACAGCCAAAACGTTATAATCTGCCAATTTCCCGTAGAATTCCAACGTATTGTCCCGGTAAAAGCGATCGCTTGTAAAGACGTTACCGACACGGATATTCAAGCCTTTTGCTTGTCCAGCCTGATATGCTTTCAGCAGCAAATCAAAGTCAGCTGTAGGTGCAAAATCGACTGTGCCGAATTCCTGACGGTTGATTTGGGAATCGGAGCTGGAGGTGGATGCTAGGATGACATCACGAACATTTACGTCTTTTTGGATAGCGCCGGCAGTACCGACACGGATCAGTTTTTTCACACCGTAGCTCTGAATCAATTCATTTACATAGATGCTGATGGAAGGGACGCCCATACCCGTACCTTGAACGGAGATTCTTTCTCCTTTGTATGTACCAGTATAGCCATACATTCCTCTTACTTCGTTATAAAGCTTTGCATCTTCCAAAAATGTTTCAGCGATGTATTTTGCGCGCAGCGGATCACCAGGAAGCAGGATTTTGTCCGCAATCTGGCCGGCTTCGGCATTAATATGTACACTCATGACAGCACTCCTTTTTGCTAGATGTGTCAAAATTACCACAAAAATGAGATAAACTCAAACTTATGCCATGGAGCGGTTTTTAAACTTAAAAAAGTGGCGTATCCATTTAAAACCGCTTTCTTATCTCCTATAATGAATGATGTTATAACATTCACATTTAACTTAGATGTACATAAGCTTTGGAGGGAATCAACATGCAAGAAAAGACTTTCACAATCACAAGCGAAACGGGCATCCATGCGCGCCCGGCAACCTTACTCGTCAATAAAGCCGGCCAGTTCAATTCTGAAATTGAACTTTCATACAAAGAGAAGAAGGTTAATTTGAAATCGATCATGGGGGTGATGTCGCTGGGTGTCCCTCAAGGGGCACAAGTGGTCATCACCGCAGATGGCAATGATGAGGAAGCTGCGCTGGAGGCTATCGAGGAAGTTTTGGAAAACCATTTGAGCTGAAAAATCTCTGGGTCCAGGGAGCTTGAGGAAATTGATAAAAGGCAGGAGCTGAGCTCCTGCCTTTTTCGTTCATTTGAAGTAATCTTGTTCCAGCGAGTCTATATTTGAGAGTACAAGCTCACGATAGGCGGAATCGGGCTGATCATTCAAATCGTCCTTCAGCTCCTTCAATGCTGCCTGCAAAGAGGCGGGATAGTCTGGGATGTCATCCGTGAATGCCGACACTGCCGTCTTCGGTATATTCGCTTTTTCATGGTGGGCAAGCGCCCGTCTTTCATGGAAGAAGACACCCTCCGTTTCCTTCGGATTGTGCAGGTCGCCTTGCTGCGGATGTTTCAGGACAGCCAGTACTTCCACTAAATAGAACTTGCCGCGTTCTTCCTTGATCTTACCGACATAGACGCCGGTTTTGTATCGTGCTTTCACAACACTGCCGATTTCCACTGTGCTCATCTTGCTGCCTCGAATTCCTGCAGGCTATTCTTCAGCCGCGTGAGGGCGTCGCGCATCGTTGCTGGCGGACAAGCGATATTCATCCGGACAAAACCAGTTCCGGCTTCGCCGAATTGAACGCCGTCATTGAATCCCAGCTTGGCCTTTTTAGCAAAGAAATCCATCAATTCTTTTTGTTCCAGATTCATATTGCGGCAATCAAGCCACATCAGATATGTGCCTTCCAGCGGTGCAAGCTGGATCAGCGGATTATCCGCCAATGCTTCTTCCGCCAGCTTTTTATTGACTGCCAATATATCAAGCAGACCATCCAGCCATTGTTCACCGTCTGTATAAGCAGCTTCCATTGCAGCAACCGCCATCGTATTCAGCATATGGAACCCTTGCTTGGAGAATGTCCCTTGCAGCTGCTTGCGCTTTTCTTCCTGTTCAATGATTGCATAGGATACTTGCAATCCTGCTAAATTGAATGTTTTCGATGGCGATAGGAAGGTGATCGTCCGTTTAGCCATGTCTTCGGATAAAGAGGCGATCGGAATGTGCCGATATCCTTCATGGATCAGATCAGCATGGATCTCATCCGACAGCAGCAGCACATCATAGGTCCCGCATAGCTCTGCCAGCTGCCCCAGCTCCTCTTTTGTCCAGACACGACCGACTGGATTATGCGGATTGCATAGGATCATCGCCTTTGCTCCTGCCCGGAAACAGGCTTCCAACTGTTCGAAATCCATTCGGTATGTATTGCCCTCGGCGATTAATGGATTTTCCACAAGTTTGCGATCATGTACTTTGACAACATTATAGAAAGGAGCATAAACAGGTGTTTGGATGACGACTTGATCTCCAGGTTCGGTGAATGTCTGAATTGCCATATGCAGACTGGTCACAACTCCGGGGCTATACAGGAGCCAGCTTGGTTTTATGCGCCAGCCATGTCGTTTTTCGATCCAGCTGGAAACGATTCTGGAGATGCTCGCATCCGTGATTGTATAGCCATATATGCCATGTTCAGCCCTGTTTTTCAAGGCATCCACCACAGCTTGCGGCGATTGGAAATCCATATCCGCAACCCACATCGGCAGCACATCTTCCCCTCCATATAAAGCCTTCAGGTTGTCCCATTTTACAGATCGGGTATTCCGACGGTCATGAACTATTTCGAAATTATGCATGGTCCCATTCCTTCCATTATTTCTTTCTCCCATTATATAAATAATTGCTTCGAAAAGCGAAAGGCTTGTTCATCCCATATACGAGACCAATGTTTCAGGTGTCTCCTCCGGAAGGAGATGACCAGCATCGGGAAGGACATGAAGCGTGGCATTGGGAAGCTCGGCAACCAGGCGATAGCCGATGGAGGGCGGAAGCAATGGATCCCGATTCCCCCAGAAAATCATTGTCTCTGCTTGTATCTGCTGCAAGCTGTCATTTGGCAGATCGCCTCCCCTTGTCCGGATGAAGGCAGCCAGGGCAGGATAAAGCTCTTTTGCCATGAATGGAATGCTGTATGCCACTACCATGCGCAGTGTGACCTTATCGGGATCGGCAACGAGATGGCGCAGGAATCCAACGACACTGCTTGCTTCGAATATAAGCCGCATCATGGCAGGAAACATACTGGATGAGGCCAGCAGGCTGCTGAATGCATCGGTTGGCAGCATATAGCTTGAGGGGGCAAACAGGAATAATTTATTAATGCGGTGAGGATATGCAAATGCAAGCCGCATCGCGATTTGACCGCCCATGGAATGACCGGCGACATCCAGTTTTTTGATATGCAAATGATCCAGAAGAGAGACGGCAAGACGAGTATAGTATTCATAAGAAAATGCCGTTTTGGCACTTTTGCCGCTATTGCCGAAAGGCGGGAAATCCATTGTCAGCACATGGTATCGCTTGCGCAGCTTTGGGATCATGCGATGGAAACAGTATCCCGAAGCCAAGAAACCATGCAGCAGAAGGATCGTACTCGAGGTATGATCGTTGCGGGATGGATAAAGACGGTAATCAATAGCTATTTCATCATGATGGAAGGTGTGGTTCGAGTAAGACATCCGGCGTTGCCCCTTTGCCTGCAATTAGCTTTAGTTTCGGCCGTTTTCCCCTTTATATGCAAAAAAAGGGCAAAGCGATGTGTATCGCTTTGCCTACAGGGGGAATACGAGAAAGTCTTACAGTATCATGTATTGCCAAAATACTTAGGATGCAAACCTATTCTGGAGAAAAAATCATTATTTTATAATTTTTTGCCGAATCCAACTTACTGTGTTAGAATTGTTTATTGCGAATAAAAGTAGAAAAAATCAGGAGTTGTTTAGTATGGCAGAGAAGTTTGAAACAGGACAAGTATTGACAGGAAAAGTAACAGGAATCCAGCCTTATGGCGCGTTCGTCGCTTTGGATGAGCAAGTGCAAGGCTTGGTTCACATTTCCGAAGTGACGCATGGTTTCGTCAAAGATATCAATGAACACCTATCCGTAGGCGATGAAGTAAAAGTCAAAATCCTTGATATCAACGAAGAAAACGGCAAGTATTCTCTTTCTATCCGTGCGACGGAAGAGGCTCCTGCCAAAACGCAAAACAGTCCGAAACAAGCTGTGTCCGAAGATGCACCGGCAGGCTTCAACACATTGAAAGATAAACTGCAGGACTGGATCAAGCAAACAGAAGGCAACCGCAAATAATGGAAAAACCCCCTGCATCAGGGGGTCTTTTTTGATTTATCCGTTTATGCCTTGGTTGTTGTCGCTTCTTCGACTTCTTTACGCTCCAGGAAAAGAGCGGAAATCGACACTAGACCGGCCAAGCCGACAAGGCTGTAGATGATCCGCGGCAAAGCAGCGGCTTGACTGCCGTTTCCGAAGATACCTGCAACCAAGTCGTAGTTGAATAAACCGACTAGTCCCCAGTTGATCGCACCGATGATGACTAGGACAAGAGCGATACGCTGTACTAAATTCAACTGCATAACCTCCATTTCATGAAGCGGGATGATAAATCTTTCTTAGCATGCGTTTGTTGGATGATTTTATTCCTGCAACAATTCTTGCTTTACTTGTCCAGTTTCGGTAAAGTTGCAGTAGTAAGCAGTTTCAAGGAGGATGAATATGACACACATCGGATTCGATTTTAAGAAAGCGATGCCATATATCGGGGAGCAGGAGCTGGATTACCTGGCACCGCTCGTCCAGGCTGCGCATGAACAATTACATAATAAAACAGGTGCGGGTAATGATTTCCTGGGCTGGCTAGATTTGCCGACGGATTACGACAAAGATGAATTTGCCCGTATCAAGCAGGCAGCAGAGAAGATTCAATCTGATTCGGATGTCCTGCTCGTTGTCGGAATCGGCGGTTCCTATCTTGGTGCCCGTGCGGCGATCGAAGCCTTGACACACAGCTTTTTCAACGTGCTATCCAAGGAAGACCGCAAAGCACCCCAAGTCTTCTTTGTCGGCAATAGCATCAGTGCGCCGTATTTGAATCAGCTGATGGATGCAATCAAAGGCAAGGATGTCAGTGTGAATGTTATTTCCAAGAGTGGTACGACGACGGAACCGGCAATTGCCTTCCGTATATTCAAAAAGTACCTGGAAGAAAAGTACGGGGCAGAAGAAGCACGCAAACGGATTTATGCGACGACGGATAAAGCAAGAGGGGCATTGAAAACACTCTCTTCCAAAGAAGGCTACGAATCGTTCGTCATTCCTGATGATGTGGGCGGCCGTTTCTCTGTCCTGACAGCAGTGGGATTATTGCCGATAGCGGCAGCTGGCGTCGACATCGACAGCATCATGGCTGGTGCGCAAAAGGCGCAGGAAGAACTGGCTGTAGCCGATCTGAAGGAAAACCCAGCATATCAATACGCAGCAGTCCGGAATGTTTTGTATAACAAAGGTAAAAATATCGAGCTTCTCGTGAACTATGAGCCATCCCTGCAGTATTTCAGTGAATGGTGGAAGCAGTTGTTCGGAGAGAGTGAAGGGAAGGACCTGAAAGGATTGTTCCCGGCATCCGCCAACTTCTCGACAGATTTGCATTCCCTTGGTCAATATGTCCAGGAAGGACGCCGCGACCTGTTCGAAACAGTCGTGCATGTCAAACAGCCTGTATCCGATGTGACGATCGAAGCCGAGGAAGAGGATCTGGATGGACTGAACTATCTTGCAGGACAGACAGTCGATCAAGTGAATCACAAAGCGTTCCAGGGAACATTGCTTGCGCATACGGACGGAAATGTCCCGAACCTGGTCGTGGAAGTCCCGGCGCTTGATCCATTCAGCTTCGGCTATCTTGTGTACTTCTTCGAAAAGGCTTGTGCGATCAGCGGATACTTGCTTGGTGTGAATCCGTTTGATCAGCCGGGAGTGGAAGCATATAAGAAAAATATGTTCGCGCTTCTTGGCAAGCCTGGCTACGAGGAAGAAAAAGCAGCCTTGGAGAAAAGATTATAAACAACGTATGAATCCCTTCTTGCCATCATGGCAGAAGGGATTTTTCATTCGATATGCTGCAGGGTGATGATGCAGTCTTCCCTGTGCATCGGCTCTTGGAAATCCGGGCTCATATCCATGTTTTCCCCTCGCATATATCCGATGGTTGTCTTGTCTTTGCGGGCGAAATGACGGCTTGCTTCAAAGTAACTTTTACCGACTAATTCACTTGGCAAAGGGATGACACGGATTTCCTGTTCTTTCAGGAAATGCATCAGCAGCTCCAGATGACTTCTCTTTTCTTTATGATACACTTCATGGAAAAACAAGGTACTGACGAAATCGTTCGTCCTGATCACGACATCCGCTCCGGCACGGCGGAGATTCTCTTTTTGATTATGAGTCAGCACTTCTGCCACGATATGAAGATGAGGATTATTCCCGCGCAGAGCGATGGTGGTCAAGATTGTCATGTAATCGATTTGTTTTTCGTTTTTACCCGAGTTTGCTGTGATGATGGCGGTGGTCGCTTGCTGGATCTTTGCTTTTTGAAGCGTCTTATCCTCTGAAGCATCGCCGCGGATGAAGTGCAGCGGATGCTCCCTGTAGGGCAGCTGGGTCAATGTCTGATCGATCAAGACGACTGGCTGTTCCGGATGTTTTTCGGTCAGCCGCCGAAGCAGTGTCCGGGCCCGTTCATTCCAGCCAACAATGATGATATGATTGGATCCTTTGAATTCGGTCAGCCCTTTGGAGAGATCCTGGGTATATTTTACGGTGCCTGCCGCGATGGTGGCCAAATAAAAAGTGAACAGACCTGCTCCTGAGAGGATAAGGATAATTGCAAGGATCTTACCATGTAACGTTTCCGGAATGATATCACCGTAGCCGACAGTGGATGCTGTCACGAAAGCCCACCAAATGCCGTCAAAATAAGTGGGGAATTGCTTCGGTTCGATATAATGCATACAGATCCCAAAAACCAGCATGACGGTAAGCACGGTGGAGAAGAGACGAATGAAAATCGGCAGACGAAAATAGAAGCGTCGCAAAAACTGGGTGACCAACCTATCCCTCCTCTTTTTTTGTTAGTATATGTATATTCAGCTGATTTAAACGGAAAGGGGGAGGCAGATGAAGGATCTGACTGCGTTGGCATGGCTGGAAGCATTCATCCAGGAGCCGATCAACGAATGGGAAGTCATTGATACAGGCTGGGATCATGAAGTGCATGTGCTGAATGATAGCTGGGTGCTGCGGATACCGAAAGGGAAAAGGGTATTAAAATTGGCGGAGCAGAAGCTATTATCGGAATTACAGCTACAGGCTGACATCAGGCTGCCCGCATTTCAAATCCGTACAGCTCCGGATGGTAAAGAGGTGATGCTTTATCGATATATTCCCGGCTGTCCGATTTCGAGGGATCTTCCGCCTGCAGACTTGAAAAAGGCTGCCATCCAATTGGGTACTTTTCTCACCAAGCTTCATCATATCGATGCTTCCGGCCATGGATTACCGGAACGGGATAAAGCCTATTATGGACTGCTGCTTGAAAAAATAAGACGTTTTTATCCGAGCATGCCGGCTCGTCTCACTAATTATACGGAGAGATTATTTTCGGTCCTGCAGACCGAACGAAGAGCAGCGGTACATGGAGACTTAAGAGCGGCACATATTTTATGGGAGCAAACGAGCGGGAAAATCGGCATCATAGATTTCACGGATGCGCATATCGGCGACCCAGCTATTGATTTTGCTGGGATTTCCCAGGTGGGTGATACGTTCATGGAGCAAGTGCTTCTTCATTATGAGGGTGATAAAGAAGGCATTTCTTTGCGGGCAAGTCAATTATGCCAGCTGGGTTTTTATTATCGTCTGCTTCAAAATGGACCAAGCAAGTCATTGTTGGAAGAGATGGAGCGCAGGTTGATCAAATAGCATATACCTTTGGTAAAAAGCAAAAAACATCCAGATTGGATGTTTTTATGCTTCCTCAAGTCCTCTTTTCATGCTTGCATATACGCACTGCCAGAAATCATGATTGTCCCGATAGGATTTTGTGATGAAGGTGAGCATTTGATCACGTTTTTCCTCATATTCAGGAGCATCCTTATCAGGCAGGCTGTTGAATGATTCATCGATATATACTTGGAGCTCGGGAGCACGCGGACCCCATTTTGCCACTTCATCACCATTTTGATTGATGAAGATGATGATCGGAATGGAACGGCTTTTGCCATTCGTCAAGTATCGGTCCATCAGTTCGAGGTTTTCATCGCGTCGGAGGATGCGGACATCGATTGCGCCTGCCTGAGCGATATGATAAAAGATCGGCAGATTCAGCATGGCATCTCCGCACCAATCTTCTGTCAGCACGATGGCACGAAGCTTTTGGGAACGGAGTGTGCTGAAGAATTCCGTATCAGCTGGAAGCTCATAGTGATCGTAAATATGCATTGTATTTTCTTTATGTGTTTGCATGGAGTCCAGATATGCATCGATATGGATCCCTTTATCAAACCATTCATTCAATGTCGTCATTTGTTTCATCCTTTCTGATGTTTAGTTTACCCGACCAATCGTCCAAACTAAACAAATAAGCTTCTGTTTATGCTACAGTGTAATAAGACTACATAAAAAGGCGGAATGGATATGCAACTAGATAATCAGGATTTTTTGATGGAGCTGCTGCGGACAGCTTCACCGTCCAGCTTTGAGATGGAAATACAGAAAAAATGGATCAAAGAATATGCACCATTTGCGGATGAAATGCGAACAGATGCGTCAGGCAATGCTATCGCAGTCATCAATCCGGAAGCGAAATTCAAAGTGCTGCTTGCCGGGCATTGTGATGAAATCGCGATGGTGGTAACGGGAATCGATGAAAATGGCTTCCTCCGTATTGACGAAATGGGACGTTTTAATGCAAAAGCAGCACTTGGTATGAC
The DNA here is from genome assembly GCF_002271665.1 of Terribacillus sp. 7520-G. Classification (NCBI taxonomy): domain Bacteria; kingdom Bacillati; phylum Bacillota; class Bacilli; order Caryophanales; family Bacillaceae; genus Terribacillus; species Terribacillus sp. 7520-G. The sequence goes on from NZ_NQFP01000024.1 coordinate 112,615, forward strand.
TGTACAGGTGCTTGGATATGGTAAGACGATACCGGGTGTCGTCGGCGTGAATGCGATGCATCTTGGAGGAATGAAGGGCGATTTCGAGCTGCCGGATCTATATATAGATTGCGGTGCCAAATCCAAGCAGGAAATCGAGCAATATGTGCAGGTCGGGGATTTGATCGTGTATCAGCGTCAGCCGTCTGTATTGATGGATCGTTATTTGACAGGACGGGGACTGGATAACCGTACTGGTTCTTTCATTGTCGGGGAAGTCATCCGCCGGCTTAAGGAAGAGAAGCTGGATGTCGGTGTATATGCAGCCAGTACCGTGAATGAAGAAACGAATATGGGGGGTGCATACTTCGCTGCAGCCGGTATTCAGCCGGATTTGGCGATTGCCTGTGATGTGACGTTCGCTACCGACCATCCAGGAGTGAACCGTCGGAAGGTAGTCGAAGTCAGCTTGGATGGAGGTCCTGTATTGGCCAAGGGAGCTCCGATCAATCGCAAGGCGAATCTCCTGCTGGAGCAAGCAGCGAAAGAGCTCGGCATTCAGCTGCAATACGAATTGACGCCGCGCATCACTGGCACGGACGCAGATAAGATGCGTTATTCGGGCAGGGGTGTATCGACGGCGCTTGTCTCCTTGCCGCTTCGCTATATGCATTCCCCGGTAGAAACAGTCAGCCTGCAGGTCATCCAGCAGGAAATCGATCTCTTGGTAAAATTCCTGACAAACCTATCTGGTGAAGAAAGCCTGAATCCATTGGACCTGTGAGCATAAGGGTTGCAAATGTATGGAAAGCAGGTATAATATAATGACAAACTAAATCGATTCTATCTTCGGGGCAGGGTGCAATTCCCGACCGACGGTGACAGCAGCGGGAGCTGCTGAAGTCCGTGACCCGCAGGACGATTGTTCTGCGGCTGATCCGGTGCAATTCCGGGACCGACAGTGAAAGTCTGGATGGGAGAAGATACGAAGCAGAAGACGGATGCCGTACTGGCCATCCTTGTTTCCATGTGAGAAACGTCTTCTTGCTTATTTGCGTATATGCCAAGCCCCTGAGCGCCATGCTCCGGGGCTTTTTGACGTAAATAAGCTGCTTCCCCTTCATCAAGAGTTAGAATCGATAAACAAGATGAAGGAGGAGAACGATCATGCGTTCATCCAAGTTGACTAAAACAATCACTTTTGCTTTATTGGGAGCGATCAGCATGGTACTTATGCTGCTTAATTTCCCGCTTCCGATTCTGCCGGCTTATTTGAAGATCGACTTCAGTGAAATACCGGTATTGATAGCGGCCTTGCTGTTTTCACCGCTGGCAGGTGTAGCTGTCGAAGCAATCAAGAACTTATTGTATCTTATTTTCACAGGAGCCGGGGATCCGGTAGGTGTCGCAGCCAACTTCCTGGCAGGCATGCTATTCGTCATGCCGGTTGCATACTTCTATCATAAATTCAGGGCAGGCAAAAAAACACTCATCTCCGGATTGGCTACCGGTACTGTTGCCATGGCAGTCGGGATGAGTGTGCTGAATTATTTTGTTGTCCTGCCGCTATATAGCATTTTCTTGGGCTCTCCGGTCATGAGTGCCGATGCGAAGTGGGCAGCGGTCATTGCTGGCATCCTTCCTTTCAACCTTGTGAAAGGCATTGTCATAGCGATTGTCTTTGTTCCGCTATTCGCGAAATTGAAGCCTTGGTTCGCCAAGCGCAAACGAACAGCAGCAGCCTAAAAGCTCCCCCAAAGAGGGGGAGCTTTTACCATGATGTAAAACAGTTATTGCAAAGACCGGCAGTCCGTGCTACAATAACCAAGCGATGAGCTGAATTGCATAAGTCGGTAAAGCACGTCTTTGACACGTGTGGATGTGGCCGCACGGCTTTACACGCCGCAATTAACAAAGGCACCCTGCGAGGGTGCCTTTTTCTTATGGCCTTCTTTCTTCTATTTCTTCCTGTTCCTCCACGAGCAGCCGGGCCGTCGGCTCCGCCTCCAGCCGTTCCTCAGGGATGGGCTTGCCGGATTTTTCGCTCAACCCATAAGTGCCTTCCTCGATGCGATCCAGTGCATCCTCGATGTCACGTAAACGCTCCCGCGCTGATTCTTTGAGCGTTTGTGCTGTCTCGCGATCATGCATCTCCGTCCCGAGATCGCCAGGGTGATTGACAACGGTCGACATTTCGCCGATGGAGTCAGTGGGGAATTCTTTGGCAGCATCATAGCTATCGTTCCCTTTGATCTGTTCTTCTGCTTCTTCCTTCATTGCAAGTAATTGTCTGCGGAAAGACGCCAATTTATCTTTATCCATTTAACTCATCTCCTTTTACTGCCGTTTCGTTTTCACTGCCAGGGTACAGCGTGCGATAGAGAGCAGGTTTTTGTTCTCATCCGAAATGCTGATTTGCCATACCATGGTCGATTTTCCGATATGGATCGGTGCTGCAACAGCGGTCACGATTCCGGATCGGACACTATGCATGTGGTTTGCATTGATCTCCAGACCGAACACGGCCTGTGTGGCTGGGTCTGCATGCAGATTGCCGCCGATGCTTGCTGCTGTTTCAGCCAATGCAACAGTGGCACCTCCGTGCAAAAAACCCATAGGCTGTCGATTATGCGGCCCTACTGGCATTTCCATGACAACTTGATCTTTGTTTGCCTTCACCACCCGCATTTGCAGCTGCTCCATTAAAGTGTTTGAGAAGTCCATGATAGTTACCTGCTTTCTGTATGTAATGTATTTCCCGTACTGGATTGTATTAAACCTATATAAAAGAGCGGGCTGTGTGCCCGCTCTCCGCTCAGAATGAAAATGGTACGAACTGCTGGATCAGCAAAGCGATCACGAGCAAAAGACCATAAATCGTATTTGTTTGTCCTGTAGCCTTCATTGCAGGCATCATCTCAAGCGGTTTTGTCTTTCCGATGAAGCCTCGGTAAGCATCGCGGGCTTTCTTGATACTTAACAATGTAATGACAGCCCAAATCGGAAGCAGTCCCACTGCGATGAATACCGCAGTGATCAAATAACTGATGATGAACCAGATACCAAGGAAGGTAACGCCTTTTTTGCGGCCGAGCAAGACTGGTACAGTCCGTCTGCCATTTGCTTTATCCCCATCGTGATCACGTAAATTATTGGCAAAGTTGATGCATGCAATAAAGATGGTGACCGGTATGCTGATCAATACGACACTGCCGGTAAGTGTATCCGTCTGGATATAGTACGTAATACAGATGATGATGGCACCCATGAAAACACCGGATGTCAATTCGCCGAATGGTGTATAGGAAATCGGATAAGGACCGCCTGTGTATAGGTATCCGCAAAGCATGCATGCGAGACCGATCAATGCGATATACCAGCTGGACTCCATGCAGATATAAACACCCAGCAGCATGCTGATGGCATAAAATGTCAACGCAAGTGCCAGGACGGTTTTCGGCTTGATTCCATCCCGTACGATTGTACCGCCGATTCCGACAGACTGCTCATCATCAAGTCCGCGGACAAAATCATAATATTCATTGAACATATTCGTCGCACACTGGATCAGGATGCAGGCAAGCAGCATGGCTCCAAAAAGCAGCCAGTCGATTTTGCCATCCAATGCAGCGAGCGCCGTTCCGATGAAGACAGGAACGAACGAAGCAGTCAATGTATGAGGACGCATCAGACGCCACCAGATTTGGAAGCCTTCGCGCTCATTAAGTGCTTGTCGCACATTATCGTTTCCGATCGATTGCATAATACTTTCTCTCCTTAAAAATGCAGGGCATTATATCATATTAATTTTAGGGAAACAAAGATAGCCTGTCAATGTTATTACTTACTTAAAATAAGTTAATAAGTGCTCCTCCTTGTTAATCGGCGAAAAAGGGAATAGAATAGGGAAGGACATCCAAAATGAACGTATACGTACTTAAATTGTCCTTGCCGTAATGTGGAGGTCGGAAAACATGATTCAACAATATAAGATAGATTTCGAATCTTTTCTTCGTAAAGCTGCCGAGAAGCGGCAGCAGCAAATACTGGTCAGCTGGACTGAGAAAGTCGGAGCGATAGATCCTCTCCGTTTCTTTGCCAATGCCGCTTCTTTGGAGGGGCATCGTAATTTCTGGCACAGCCAAAAAGATGACTTCTGCTTGGTTGGTGCCGGCCCGACAGTGATGGATATGCGCGCAGCCGATGAATGGGAGCATGCCATGGAAAGTGCAGTAGTTCACAATCTTTCTTCGGAAGCAGGGACAGGTCCGGTCGCTTTCAGCGGAATCAACTTTCAAAAAGAGCGAAAGCGCGAATTGTGGCAGGATTTCCCGGATGCGCAATATCGTATACCTGCTTTTACTTTGACCAAAACGAAGACGGATTATTATCTAACCATCAACCAGCTGGTAGATGGTTCGACTATAGAGAGCCGAATAACGGCTATCCTTGATCAATTGGAGCAGCTGTTTGCAGAAGATGCCATTCCAGCTGTCCGAAAAGAGCTTGTCAGCAAAGAGCTGCTGGAACCGGAAGCTTGGAAGCGGTTAGTAAAAGAAGCAACGGACACAATAAAATCGACTGAACTGGATAAAGTCGTGCTGGCACGCGGGATGAAATTGGAATTCAATGAGAAAGTCCAGGCATCTCATGTGCTCCGTAATTTGCTGGAAACACAAAAGGATAGTTTCATTTTTGCAGTGGAAAATGGCGCAGCTTGCTTCCTGGGAGCCACCCCTGAACGTCTTGTGCGGGTCCAGTCCGGCACATTGCATACTAGCTGTGTTGCCGGAACTGCGCCAAGAGGCAAAGACGAGTCGGAAGATCAGCTGATAGGGGAAGCTTTGCTGAACGATAGCAAGAATCGCGAAGAGCATCAATACGTCGTGAAGATGATTTCTGGTGTGATAAGTAAATATGCGAAAGATTTGCGCCTTCCTACCGGGCCGGAGTTATTGAAGCTCAGACAGCTCCAGCACTTGCATACACCTGTTTCTGCCAGGCTCCTTCCGGGGGCATCCTTGCAGCAGATCGTCCAGGAACTGCATCCGACTCCCGCTTTGGGGGGCCTTCCTAAGCGGGAAGCGCTTGATTTCATCGAAGGGAAAGAACCGCTCGAGCGAGGCTGGTACGGTGCACCGATCGGCTGGATGGACAGCTATCGCAATGGGGATACTGCCGTTGCCATCCGTTCGGGATTACTGAATGAGAAGCAGGCTGTTTTATTTGCGGGCTGCGGTGTCGTGAAGGATTCCGATCCGGAGATGGAATTCGAGGAAACTGCTATTAAGTTCCGTCCGATGCTGGAAGCTTTGGAGGTGTCAGAATGAGCCATATTGAAACATTGACCAAATATGTCGGGCATTTTGTGGATGCCCTTTGGCGCAGCGGTGTGGAGCAGGTCGTCATTTCACCGGGATCGCGTTCCACTCCGCTTGCCCTTTTGATGACGGAGCACCCCCATATGAAACACTGGGTGAATCTGGACGAGCGTTCTGCAGCATTTTTTGCACTTGGACTGGCGAAGGAAAGCCAAAAGCCGGTGGCGCTCGTCTGTACGTCCGGAACCGCGGCAGCCAATTACATGCCTGCGGTCGTTGAAGCTTTTCATAGTCGTATTCCCTTGATTTTATTGACCGCGGACAGACCGCATGAATTACGCGATGTAGGCGCGCCGCAGGCAATCAATCAGATTCAAATGTACGGCGGTTTCGTCAAGTGGTTCCATGAGATGATGCTGCCGGAAGCTAATCCGGCTGCGCTGCGATATGTACAGCAGCAAGCAGGCAGGGCAATGCAGCAGGCGATGGAGGGGAATCCAGGACCGGTGCATCTGAATTTTCCGTTCCGTGAGCCGCTTACCCCTGATTTTACAGTGGAAGACATATGGTCCACTGGAGAAGTGGCAGCCAAGCCATCATTATATGGTACGTCCCGCTTAGATGAGGTGGATGTACAGCATCTTGCGGAAATGCTCATGGCTGGTCGAAGGGGCTTGATCGTAGTCGGCCCTCAAGAGGATGCGGCACTTGCTGATGCAGTCATTCCATTAGCGGAGAAATGGCAGCTCCCAGTACTGGCGGATCCATTATCGCAATTGAGAAGCGGGGCACATGCCAAGGATGTCATCATCGAAACATATGATACAATCCTCAAATCAGCTTCCGTACGTGCGAAGCTGCAGCCGGATTTCATCATCCGATTCGGTGCGATGCCAGTATCCAAGCCGTACTTATTCCTGATGAAGGAATATAAGGGCAGCAACCATATCGTTGTCGAGAAACATGCCGGTTACCGTGAGCCTGTTGGGATGAATACACAGTTCGTATACAGCGATCCTGTGAAACTTTGCGAAGCATTGGCAGAGCTGCCTGGTCCCAAGCATGAAACGTGGCTTGTCAAATGGCAGGAAATGAACCGCATCGCGCGGCAGGTGCTGACTGATGACACAGAAAAGATGGAGCTGACAGAGGGGATAGCCGTACAGGACATTCTCAAGCAAACTCCTGATGATAGTAATGTGTTTGTTGGGAATAGCATGCCTATCCGTGATTTGGATAGCTTTTTCTTCACCACGGACAAGCACATCCAGCCATGGTGCAACCGCGGGACAAATGGGATCGATGGGGTTGTTTCCACAGCATTGGGTGTTGCGGCAAATGGTAAACGCACCACTCTCGTGATCGGGGACCTTTCTTTCTATCATGATATGAATGGGCTGATGGCAGGGCGGAATTACGGCCTTGACTTGACCGTTGTCGTCATCAATAACAACGGCGGAGGCATTTTCTCCTTCCTGCCGCAGGCGCAGGAAGCTGCTCATTTCGAGACGCTATTCGGCACACCGACTGACTTGGACTTCGCCCATGCGGCAGGTCTCTATCAGCTGCCATATACACTGGCGGCTGATCGGTCAGCCTTTGCCGATGCTTTACAGGAAAGCTACAATAAAAAAGGCATGCATATCATCGAAGTGCGTACCGAACGGGAGGCCAATGTCAGCTGGCACCGCGAGAAATGGCAGGAAGCCGAACAAAAGCTTTTGAACTACCTGGAGGACTGCCATGCTTGATTTCCATTACGTTGAACGCGGAAGTGCACAAGATGAGGCACTCTTGTTATTCCACGGCTTCACTGGCACGCATCAGACATGGATGCCATTCTTGGATTCGTGGGCTGGGGAACATCATGTGATAGCGGTGGATATGCCGGGCCATGGTAAAACGCCCATCGAGGATGACTTGAGTATGGAGCGCTTCACCGATGAGATTGCTGCTTTTCTTGATTTGCAAGGTATTGCAAAAGTCAAGCTGCTCGGTTATTCAATGGGAGGCAGGGCGGCACTTGCCTTTGCCTGCCGTTATCCGGATAAGCTGAGCGGGCTTCTGTTGGAAAGCTCCTCCCCCGGTTTGCGGACCGCGGAAGAAAGATTGGCAAGGCAGCAGCAGGATGAGCGCCTGGCCAGTCGGCTGGAGGAGGATGGACTTGAGAAGTTTGTGGATTTCTGGGAGGATATCCGGTTGTTCGAGACACAGAAAAGCTTGCCGGAGCCGATGCGGAAGCAAATCCGGAAAGAACGGCTGTCCCAGCAAGCAAGCGGTTTGGCTGCATCCCTCCGAACGATGGGGACAGGCAAGCAAACCTCCAATTGGGACAAACTTGCCCAATTGGATAAGCCAGTGGTACTTGTCGCTGGAGCATTGGATCATAAATTCGTCGGTATCAATCAGGACATGGAAAGACAGCTGCCGGCAGCGGCTTTGCATATCGTTGCATCGGCTGGTCATTGCGTCCATGTTGAACAACCGCGGATCTTTGATAAAATAGTAAGGAGATACTTGCTTCATGTCGAAGCGGATATATTGGAGGAATCATAATGACAATCAAATGGGAATCCACCCGTACGTACGAAGATATTTTGTACGAAGAATACAATCAGATCGCAAAGATTTCGATCAACCGTCCGGAGGTGCGCAATGCATTCCGCCCGCAGACGGTGAATGAACTGATCGATGCGTTTACATACGCTCGTGACGACTCTAATATCGGCGTCATCGTACTTGCCGGTGTGGGCGATAAAGCATTCTGTTCCGGCGGTGACCAGAAAGTTCGCGGTCATGGCGGCTATGTTGGGGATGATCAAATCCCTCGCTTGAATGTCCTTGATTTGCAGCGTCTGATCCGTGTCATCCCGAAACCGGTCGTTGCCGAAGTTTCCGGTTACGCAATCGGCGGCGGACATGTGCTTCATGTAGTCTGTGACTTGACGATTGCTGCAGATAACGCAATCTTCGGTCAAACCGGACCTCGCGTAGGAAGCTTCGACGCTGGATATGGTGCCGGTCTTCTTGCGCGCAATATCGGCCAGAAGAAAGCTCGCGAAATCTGGTTCCTATGCCGCCAATACAATGCACAGGAAGCATTGGAAATGGGCTTGGTCAACACAGTCGTTCCATTGGATCAGCTTGAAGCGGAAACAGTCAAATGGTGTGAAGAGATGCTGGCCATGTCTCCTACAGCATTGCGCTTCCTGAAGGCTTCATTAAACGCAGATACGGATGGACTTGCTGGTTTGCAGCAAATGGGCGGAGACGCAACATTGCTCTACTATACAACGGATGAAGCGAAGGAAGGCCGTGACGCGTTCAAGGAAAAACGCTCCCCTGACTTCAAGAAATTCCCGCGTTTCCCTTAATAAACGATATCCAGAACCTTTGCAGCATATTGCAAAGGTTCTTCTTTATGACAGAAAGGAGTGGAGGAATATGTCAGAAATCATCCCGCATTGGCTGCAGAAGCAGGCATCACTCAGTCCCGGGAAACTTGCTTTGGAAACACCGGAAGGAACAAAAATGACATTCCGGGAGCTGCACCAAGCTGTGGATGCCAATGCCAGGAAGCTTGCTTCTTTGGGTGTACGAAAAGGTTCCCGTGTCGCTGTACTTTCTCATAACAGTGTCGAGATGGTGGTGCTCGTCCATGCACTCAGCTACATCGGGGCTACGTTGATCCTGCTCAATACAAGACTGACAGCTGCTGAATGGTCGTTCCAGCTGCAGGATAGTGAAGCGGAATTATTGCTTGCGGCTGCCAAATATGAAAAACAGGCTGAGGCCGCTGGTGTCCCTCTGCAGACGATTGAATTGCTGCAAGAGCAGCCGGCAAAGGAATATACATGCTGCACAGAGCTTCATTTGGATGAGGTCTTCAGCATCATCTATACCTCCGGGACAACAGGAAATCCAAAAGGTGTCGAGCATACATATGGCAACCATTGGTGGAGCGCCATCGGATCTGCTTTGAATCTTGGGCTTTCCCAGGATGACAAATGGCTGTCCCCGCTGCCGATGTTCCATGTCGGCGGCCTATCAAGCATTTTCAAAAGTGCGATTTATGGGATGCCGCTGTATGTGACACAGGGCTTCGATGAAGAAATCGTCCAGACAGCGATCATGGAGCACGGTGTCACGATCGTATCGGTTGTCACTGTGATGCTTCAGCGTCTTTTGCGCCAGCAGGAGGAAGATGGTATAACCTATCCGAAGACTTTCCGGTGCATGCTGTTGGGAGGAGGACCGGCGCCGCTTCATGTGCTGGAGGAAGCAAAAAGGCGGTCCATTCCTGTGTTCCAGTCCTATGGCATGACCGAAACTGCTTCCCAGATCGTGACGCTGAGCCCTGAAGACAGCATTCGTAAGCTGGGATCTGCAGGAAAAGCACTCGTGCCGGCCCAGTTGCGAATCATTTCTGAATCAGGCTTGGCCAAGCCGGATGAAGCTGGGGAAATCCAGGTGAAGGGCCCGATGATCACAAAAGGGTATTATCGGAACCAGGAAGCGACCGAGGCTGCTTTCCAGGAGGGCTGGCTTGCAACGGGAGATATCGGCTATACGGATGAAGAGGGCTATTTGTATGTGCTTGATCGCAGGAAAGATCTGATCATCTCGGGCGGCGAAAATATTTATCCTGCTGAGGTGGAAGGTGTTTTGACCAGCCATCCCGCTATCGCTGAGGCTGCGGTCATCGGCCAGGCCGACCCGCAGTGGGGAGCCGTGCCTGTTGCGTTCCTTGTCAAGAATGAGGAGGTCGGCATCGAAGATTTACAGGCATATTGCCGGGCAAGATTAGCCCGCTATAAAATCCCGAAACAGTGGAAGTGGGTCGACGAACTTCCGCGGAATGCGAGCAATAAACTGATGCGCTATAAGCTCCAGCAGAAGCTTGATGAGGGCGGTGTATGATGGAATTAAGAGGCTATCGTTTATTCCGCTACACCCTGCCGCTTAAACAGCCCTTCACGACACATGCTGGTGTCCTGCATGAAAGAGAAGGGATCATCGTCGAGCTGCAGGATACCGATGGACATTTGGGATATGGCGAAGGAGTCGCTTTTGCAGCGCCTTTTTATACCAGTGAAACAGTGGCGTCAAGCTGGGGGCTGCTCCAGCAGTCGCTGCTTCCGCTCCTGTTTGCCAAAAAACCGACCCACCCGACAGAGGTCCCTGAGCTGTTTTCGTCCATCGTCGGCAATCAAATGGCCAAAGCTGCTGTGGAAGGAGCGGTATGGGATTTATATGCCAAGCAGCAAAATAAGAGTCTGGCTTCCTGCATAGGCGGTACGAGAACAAAAGCGAAGGCCGGTGCTGTCATCAGTCTGTCGGATGACCTCGAGCAGACGATTGCGATGATTCGCAGCCAAGGCTTTGAACGTGTCAAACTGAAAGTATCAAAATATAACGAACGGCAGATGCTTGAACAGGTCAAACAAATCGATCCGGATCTTCCGCTCATGATTGATGGTAATGGCATGTATGGTGAACAGGACCTTTCCCTGCTGGCTGATCTGGACAGTCTGAATCTGCAAATGATTGAACAGCCATTTCCGGCTGGGGATATTGTACTGCATCAAAGGCTGCAAGAGCGGGTGCAGACCCCTATCTGCCTGGATGAAACAGTGGAAGGCTGGCACGATGCCTGGCAGGCTCTGGAGCTTGGGGCATGCCGGACCATCAATATCAAAATCGGCAGGGTTGGCGGTTTGACCGCTGCAATCCGTATCCATGACTTGTGCCGGCAAGCTGGACTGCCTGTCTGGTGCGGAGGCATGGTGGAAACAGGTATTTCGAAAGCACATAATCTGGCGCTTGCCTCCTTGCCAGGTTTTTCGATACCTGGTGACTTATCTGGTTCTGACAGATACTTTGAGTGCGATTTGCTGCAAGAGCCCCTGCAGGTAGAGGGAGGGGCCATGCAAATCCCGGAAAAACCGGGTATCGGGGTAGAGGTGGATCTGGAGTTCCTCCAGCATGTATCCAAGGAGGTAAAGAAGGGCTAACAGGTGTCAAATCGGATGGATATGGGTAATTCTAAAGTGATGAGCTAAAAGGAGGGATACCTATGTTCATGTACCTGTTGGCGATTCTTCTGCCGCCTGTAGCCGTACTATTCACCGGTAAACCATTCAAAGCACTACTGAATCTGGTACTGACATTGATATTTTTCGTTCCGGGAGCCGTGCATGCCGCCCTGGTCGTGAAGGATCATAAAGACCGCAAAAAACGATTTGCTTAAGAAAGGCGCCCTCCCCGGGGCGTCTTTCTCTTACTTTTCTACTAAAATGACGTGGTATACTTGTGTAGACTGTTGATAGATGTTACATTCGTAACCATATACCAAGAGAGGGGTTTCTATTTTATGAAACGTTTGATGACCCTATGCTTCATGCTGGTACTGGCTATAGTATTGGCTGCATGCGGGAATGACGAGGATTCTGCATCCGATTCTTCCGATGCTGAACAGGAACAGGCACAAAAGCAAGCGGAGGAAATGCAGAAGAAGATGGAGGAGCAGCAAGTAGATCCGGACGAGACAGTCGCGACTGTCAATGGTACCGAGATCAAGGGTGAGGAATATAATTCACTCCTATCCTCTGCTCAGCAGCAAGCGCAAGCAAGCGGCACAGATCCGACAACGGATGACGCTGCTAAAGAACTGAAGGATCAAGTTTTGAAAAGTCTTGTAGGAAATGAACTGCTGCTGCAGGAGGCAGAAAATAAAAACTACGAGGTTTCTGATAAAGAAGTGGATGAGGAATTGAAATCCGCCAAAGACCAGTTTGAAGATGAAGATAAATTCAAGGAAGCATTGAAAGCTACCGGTTCAACAGAAGAGGAGTACAAGCAGCAGCTGAAAGAAGGCTTGCTGGTGACGAAATATGTCGATAAAGAGCTGTCACCGAAAGAAGTGACCGAAGATGATATGAAGACATATTATGAAGAGATGGAAAAGCAGGCAAAAGAAAGCAATCAGGAAGACAGCCTGCCGAAATACGATGACATCAAGGATCAGCTGAAAGCGACCATGGAGCAGCAGAACCTTCAGACAGTCATGCTTGAAAAAGTGGATGAGCTAGAGAAAGATGCGGATGTAAAATATAATATTTAAGAAGAAGAGGCACCAGGGATATCCCTGGTGCCTCTCGTGTTCAATAAGTCACAGCTGCCTGATCGGAGATATCCGTTGCATTTTCGGCTTCGGACGGAATTTCGATGCTGTCCGCTGCATTATAATTATCATAATTCATATCCACCACAGCATTGACTGTTGCTTCTTCACCAGCATCCTCCATATTCATGACCATATCCAATTTGATATTCTTCGGATAATCAGTCTCTTTATCGATGGAGATTGTGTAGTTGAATTTATCGAAGGTGAAGTTACCCAAGCTCTCCAGGCTTTCGCCTGCTGCGCCCATCTGCTCTTCCATGAAGCTCATCATTTTATCTTCGGCTACTTTGACATCAAGTACATATTCTGTGTCTGTTTCAGAGACTTTGATGCTATCAGCCAAATCCTTCACCTGCTGGATCTGCTCATCCAAAGGCTGTGCCACTTGATCGGTTTCAAGGGAGGCGCCGATTTCTGATTCGGCGTCCATTTTCAGCCACATATCAGATGCTGGTTCATACATATAAATCATATTATCCTTGATATACATGTCGAACTGTTCTCCCATGGATTCCATGCTGAGCTTAGAGGACAATGGATCCATCACGATGGTTCCGTTTGCCTTCGTCGTCATGGTTTGATCCAGGCCGGATGCTTTCACGTCCATATCCATTGACATATCCATATCATAGCTATTCAAATCTTCATTGGCTTCGGCTGTGCTTTGCAGGATTTCTTCAGGTGTCGGTCCTTTCTTCTCCTTGCTTTCTGCATCGGTAGAAGCACTGTCTGTACCGCACCCAGTCAGAAATAATACCAGTGCCAATACGACCCAGCCAAGATGTCTTATTGCTTTCATCCAATCCCTCCAAAAATAATTTGCTCTCAAAAGTAACGGACTCAATCACTTTATTTCTGTGTAGGTATGTCTTATTACAAATCATTTCACAAATTAGTCCGCCCTGGAAAGCTTACCAAAGTTTAACGGGTTTTACAGCGATTTGTTTCACATTTTTTTACAAAAAGCAACAATTGAGGAGAAATTCCTACATTTTCTTATATATATAAGCTGAAGGGGATAAAGAATGCCTAGAGGAATATGTGTAAACTTTACTAGTCACTCCAAACTTTTCGGAGGAGTTCTTCATTCGGTGCAGAAACTTGTAAGCAGCGTTCTTCATCAACCGGCTGATTTATAGTGTTTCAAAAAAGGAAAGATGAGGAATACCTATAATACGACTATAAAGGAGGACTAATTATGTTCCAGACAACATGGAAAAAAGCATTAGCTGCCATCATCATGCTTCTAGTCCCATTTACATTCACGCTATCATACCAATCAGATAATATAACCGCAGTGACAGCTGAAAAAAGCAAGGCTGCTGTGCAGCAGGAGCTGCATAAAGAGCAGATCGAACAGCTGACATCTGCTTTCATGGCTAAAATTACGCAAGACATTGATACTAATTACAAGGTCCTGAACCATGATACAAAAGAAGAATTGCTGAAAAGCTTCGATGAAGTAGCCACAAGGGATGTGAGTCAGCCGATCGTCGACTTTTATTTCACGGAAGAAGCGGACGGATTGTATATCGTCCCTACCGAAACACCTGCATGGTTCAATCCGGATAATTCATACAAAGTGGAAACAGACTCCGATAAGTATGTTACAATTACACAAAGCAATACCGATGATTTGCACGGTAACTATACAATCGAAATCAAATTCTTGTATGACGGAGGCTGGAAGATCGCAGCAGTCAAATACTTGTAGGTTTGATGTGAAGAAGAAGGCAGTGGGATGATGATGATTACGTTCAGAGATTATTATAACAACGAAGTGAAGATGTCTTTCGCCGATCATCCATTTTCCGATCAGCCTAAACATGTGTGGGTGATTTGCCGATACGGAAGCAAATGGCTTCTCACACGCCATAAAGATCGGGGATTGGAGTTCCCGGGCGGCAAGGTCGAAAAGGGCGAAACGGCGGAGCATGCGGCAATGCGGGAAGTGATGGAAGAGACTGGCGGTGTCGTGCAGCAGCTGAAATATGTCGGACAGTATTTCGTAGCCGGCAAAGCGGGTCATATTGTGAAAAATGTCTATTATGCCATCATCTCGGAATTGAAGAAGAAATCCAATTACCTGGAGACGTATGGACCGGTGCTGGTGGAAAAATTCCCTTCCCATCTGGCGCAGCATGCAGAATACAGCTTCATGATGAAGGATAAGGTGCTGCCAAACGCACTGCATCATATAGACCAGCTTGAAAAGACGATGTAAAAAACCACCCCCGAAAGATGACTGTCTAGTCTGCCGGGGGTGGTTTTTTTATTTATAAAGCGGGCCCGCCTGGCGGACTGCTTCGTCAATGAAATCAAATTTTGCGAAATTCCGATGGAACTGAACAGCGAGCTCCTGCGCTTTTTGCTTGTAAGACGTTTTATCTTCCCAAGCATTTTCCGGCATCAGCAGCTCTGCCGGTACATCTGCAATGGAAACAGGAACATGCAGACCGAAAATAGGATCCTGGGTTGTTTCTGCGTGGCGTAATTCACCGCGGAGTGCTGCTTGCACCATCGTTCTTGTATAAGCTAGCTTCATCCGGGAACCGGAATGATAATCCCCGCCGGTCCAGCCGGTATTGACCAGATACACATCTGCCTGGTGCTCGCTGATCTTGCTGCCCAGCATGTCTGCGTATACGGATGGTGCCAGCGGCAGGAAAGGAGCACCGAAGCAAGTGGAGAATGTTGCTTCCGGTTCTGTCACACCACGCTCTGTGCCGGCAAGTTTGCTCGTATAGCCGCTCAGGAAGTGGTACATCGCCTGCTCGGTTGTCAGCTTGCTGATCGGGGGAAGCACACCGGTTGCATCCGCGGTCAAGAAGATGATCGTCTTGGGATGGCCGGCCAAGCTTTTCGATAAGCTGCCCTCGATATAGTCGATTGGATAGGCTGCACGTGTATTCTCCGTCACGGATCCATCCTCATAATCACAGACGCCGGTTTCATCAACTGCTACATTCTCCAGGATTGTACCGAATTTAATCGCCCCGTGGATTTCAGGCTCCTTCTCAGCGGAAAGATTGATGCACTTGGCGTAGCAGCCGCCTTCGATATTGAAGATGCCATCTGGTGACCATCCGTGTTCATCATCCCCGATCAAAGGCCGGTCCGGATCGGCAGAAAGCGTTGTTTTACCAGTACCGGATAGACCGAAGAAAAGGGCGGTATCGCCATCTGCACCTACATTCGCAGAGCAGTGCATCGGCAGGATTTCCTGCTGCGGAAGCAGGAAATTCATCACGGAGAAAATCGATTTCTTCATTTCGCCGGCATATTCCGTTCCGCCGATGACAATGACACGCTGCTTGAAGGATACGATCACGAAGGCTTCGGAATTCGTGCCATCGACAAGCGGATCTGCTTTTACGCCTGGAGCAGAAATGACAGTGAAGGAAGGCTTATGGGATGCCAGCTCCTCGTCAGTCGGGCGGATGAACAGCTGATGGGCGAACAAGTTATGCCATGCATATTCATTGATGACCTGTATCGGCAGATGATAGCGTTCATCGGCTCCCGCAAAACCTTGGAAAGAGAATACTTCTTCCTGTGCCTGCAAATAATCGACGACTTTCCCCAACAAATGCTCGAACGTCTCTTCACTTATCGGCTGATTCACGTTGCCCCAGTCGACTTTGTTCTCGGAAAGTTCATCCTTGACAATGAATTTATCTTTTGGGGAACGGCCGGTATATTTGCCGGTCGCCGCCCGCAGGGCACCTGTTTCTGTCAGGCGTGCCTCTTGGCGGGACAATGCCGCCTCGGTCAATTGAGCCGCGGATAGGTTTCTTTTCACATTGGGTTGATTGCGCAATTCCTTTAAAGCTGTCACTGCATGCATCATTCGCATATGGATCCCGCCTTTTTGTAGTGATTTTTAATTAGTATAACACATTAAAATATTAATACATACTATTTTCATTTGCAATCACCAACTTAAAAATAGCCGGCAGATAATTCCGATTGTTTTTGTCGGTTATTGCAGGATTTGGTTGACTTCTGGAGGCTGTTCCGATAACATAGTTCCGAACGGAAAACACTCTTATTCAGAGTAGGCGGAGGGACAGGCCCTAAGAAACCCGGCAACCGTCACATTTGTGAAATGGTGCTCAACCTGAGCAAGGGATACCTTGAACGATAAGAGAGGGAATAAGCCAGCCTTCTGTTATGAGGAAGGTTTTTTTCATGTAACGGCTTAATAATAGAAAAAGAGCAATACTAACGTAGTGTTCTTTCACCTTCACCCATTATCAAGTTTCTTAATAACATACTTGGAAAGAGTAAAACTTCCGTATTAATCGTAGTTGAAGGGGGATTTGGCAGAATGACTGCTAATCGTCGATTATTTACCTCAGAATCCGTTACAGAAGGCCACCCGGATAAAATCTGTGACCAGATCTCGGATGCTATATTAGATGAAATCCTATCCAAGGACCCGAATGCCCGTGTCGCTTGTGAAACGACAGTTACAACTGGCCTTGTTCTGGTAGCTGGAGAAATCACGACAAGCGCTTATGTAGATATCCAAAGCATCGTGCGTAAAACCATCAAGGAAATCGGTTATACACGTGCAAAATATGGCTTTGATGCTGATACATGTGCAGTGCTGACAGCAATCGATGAACAATCGCCCGATATCGCAGGCGGTGTCGATCAAGCACTCGAAGCCCGTGAAGGCATGATGACAGATGAAGAAATCGATGCCATCGGTGCCGGTGACCAAGGATTGATGTTCGGCTATGCCAGCAATGAAACACCGGAGTTCATGCCGCTGCCGATTTCATTGGCGCACCGTCTTTCCAAGCAATTGGCGAAGATACGGAAGGATGAGGTCGTGAGCTACTTGCGCCCGGACGGGAAAACGCAGGTGACTGTGGAATATGATGAGAACGATCGACCAGTACGGATCGATACGATTGTCATCTCCACCCAGCATCATCCGGAAGTGGAGCAAGCGCAGATCCATGCTGACTTGAAAGAGCTTGTGATCAAGCCGGTTGTCCCAGCGGAATTGCTGGATGAGGACACGAAATATATCATCAACCCGACTGGCCGTTTCGTCATCGGCGGTCCTCAAGGTGATGCCGGTTTGACTGGCCGTAAGATCATCGTTGATACGTACGGAGGCTATGCACGCCATGGCGGCGGGGCATTCAGCGGGAAAGATGCCACGAAAGTGGACCGTTCCGGTGCATATGCAGCGCGCTATGTTGCGAAAAACATCGTCGCTGCAGGTCTTGCGGAGAAATGTGAAGTACAGCTTGCGTATGCGATCGGTGTTGCCGAGCCCGTTTCCATCAGCATCGATACTTTCGGAACAGGCAAACAATCCGAGGAAGCATTGGTCAAAGCAGTACGCGAGTTATTCGACCTCCGTCCTGCCGGCATCATCAAGATGCTGAACCTGCGTCAGCCGATCTATAAAGATACAGCTGCATACGGTCATTTCGGACGTACGGATAAAAACTTCCCTTGGGAGCAGACAGACAGAGCTGCACAGCTGGAAAGCTATACATTCGCATAAATCATGCAAAAGCAAGAGCGACACTTTCGCTCTTGCTTTTTTTTAGCAGCCGCCCATAATCTTCCTTCAAGAACCGAATTGTTTTGTGCTATAATTAATGGCTAGAAGTAATGAAAGAGAGGCTAATAAGTAAATGTGTGGTTTGATTGGCGTCATCAGAAAAAACGTAAAACAACTAACGCAAGCTGATAAGGATAAATTCAAACAACAGAACAACATCATCACGCACCGCGGTCCGGATGATGAGGGATATTACCATGACGAACATGTTTCATTTGGTTTTCGCCGTTTGAGCATCATCGACATCGAAGCTGGGGTTCAGCCGCTAAGCTATGACGATGAGAACATCTGGATGGTTTTCAACGGGGAAATCTATAACTATGTAGAGCTCCGTGAAGACCTGCTGAAAAAAGGCTCCGAGTTCAAGACAGAATCCGATACCGAGGTCATCGCAGCGATGTACCATACATACGGAGAGGAAGCATTCAAGGAGCTTCGCGGTATGTTCAGCATTTTGATCTGGGATAAACAAAAGAAGATATTCTACGGAGCTCGTGATCCTTTCGGCATTAAACCGCTCTTCTATAAAGAAACGGACGAGGAAATCTTTTTTGCTTCCGAGAAGAAGAGCATCACGCTGCTGGAAGAATCAGACACTGTGGATACGGAATCTCTGCAGCAATATCTGAGCTACCAATATGTACCCGATCCTTTCTCCATGACAGAAGGTATCAAGAAGGTTGAGCCTGGTCATTACTTTGTAAAACGTGAAGGTGAACCAATCGAATTCCATCGCTACTGGCATGCGACATTCTCGCCAAAAATCATGGACAAGCAAGCTTGGATCAAACGAATCCAGGACGTGCTGTATGATTCCGTCAGCAAGCATATGAGAAGTGATGTGCCGGTCGGTTCCTTCCTTTCAGGCGGAATCGATTCCTCCGTTATCGTGGCGATAGCAAAGGAATTCAACCCGAACTTGAAGACATTTTCCGTTGGATTTGAGCGGGAAGGCTATTCCGAAGTGGATGTAGCGAAAGAAACAGCTGAAAAAATCGGCGTGGAAAACTATTCTCACATCATCACGCCGGAAGAATACCTTGAGAAGCTTCCGAAGATCATGTGGCATATGGATGATCCATTAGCTGATCCTTCCGCCGTGGCACTGTACTTCGTGGCAAGGGAAGCCAGCAAGCATGTAACGGTTGCCCTCTCTGGCGAAGGTTCCGATGAGCTGTTCGGCGGATATAATATCTACCGTGAGCCAGAGTCCCTGCGTATGTTCGACAGCATCCCGGGACCTGCCAAGGCATTGCTGGCCCGCGTGGCGAAGATCCTCCCTGAAGGTGTGCGCGGAAAGAGCTTCCTGGAGCGCGGTACGACTCCTTTGAAGGACCGCTATATCGGTAACGCCAAGATGTTCGAGAATGCGGATCTGCAAAAGCTGCTGAAAACGTATGACAGCTCGATCAGCTACCAGCAGTTAACCGCACCTTTATATGAAAACGTCAAGAATGAGCCTCCTGTCAATCAGATGCAGTATATCGATATTCACACTTGGCTTCGCGGGGATATCCTTCTTAAAGCCGATAAGATGACAATGGCACACTCACTCGAGGTCCGGGTACCGTTCCTTGATAAAGAGGTATTCCGAGTTGCCCGTGAAATCCCGCAAGATCTGAAAATCGCCAACAATACGACGAAGAGCCTGCTGCGCGAAGCAGTGGAAGGCATTGTGCCAGATCACGTATTGCATCGTAAAAAACTAGGCTTCCCGGTACCGATGCGCCACTGGCTGAAAAATGAACTGAATGGCTGGGCGAAGCAGCTCATCCGTGAGAGCCAGACAGATCATCTTTTGCATAAAGATTATATTCTTAATCTGCTGGATGCACATTGTCAAGGCAAAGGGGATTACAGCCGTAAAATCTGGACTGTCCTTGCCTTCATGCTTTGGCATCAGATTTACGTGGAACGCAAGTATGACTTTGCTGAATTCCAGAAAGTCGATAGAGTGGAAAGCAAGCTGCAGACCGTATGATGGGAAAAGCCGTCCCCCGATAAAGGGGACGGCTTTTTATGTGGTTTCTTTATATAGCTTGCTTTTGCTGATGTATTCCAACCGGATCCTCTCCATATCCTGGTAATCAGAATCGGTCAAATCCCTTATCACCTTGGCAGGTCTGCCGAATGCGAGCTTGCCGGAAGGAATCGTCTTGCCTGGAGGGACAAGTGAGCCAGCTCCTACATACGCGCCATCTTCGACGACTGCTCCATCAAGGATAAGGGACCCCATGCCGACCAAAGCATTCCTGCCGATTGTGCAGGAATGCAGCGTAACTTGGTGGCCGATGGTGGCACCATCCTTTATGATGAGGGGAAGGCCGGGACTTTCGTGAAGGACACAAAGATCCTGGACGTTGGCGCCTTCCCCGATCTCAACCGGTGAAACATCTCCCCGTATAACGGTTTTAAACCAGATGCTGGCATCCTTTTTGATCGTGACATCCCCAGTAATAACAGCATCGGGAGCAACATATGCTTCATTGTGGACATGTGGACGTTTCTTGTCATATTCGTATATCATTTGAATACTCCTTTCGTTTATGTTCTCATAGAATTACTAGATTTTTTTGAAAAGAAGACAATCCCGGATTCGAGGAGCGATACTGTACAATGGCCCAACAAATACCAAAGTCATCGGTTTTACTGATGCATCAAGTATATCGGAAAATATTCCCTGAAGTACATAAGGAATTGGAATTATGGACACAGCGGGCAGAAGCGATCCCGGACCCGGAACTGCGGAAGCAGGCGCTGGAAAGTATTCGGACCAAACGCTTCCATTGCCAGGGAGGAGCGGTATACAGTCTGCTGGCAGGGGATAGGTGGAAGCAGGCGATAAAGTTCATCATTGCGTATCAAACCATCAGTGACTATCTTGATAATCTATGTGATCGCAGCACTTCGCTTGATCCGGACGATTTCCGGCTATTGCATCGATCCATGCTGGATGCACTGCAGCCCGGTGAGAAGCTGAAGGATTATTATGCCTTACGGGATGAGCGCGAAGACGGCGGTTATTTGCATTCGCTTGTATTCACTTGCCAGACGATCCTCGGGAAACAGCCGGACTTGCCGATCATGCAGCCTTATCTGCTGAAGCTTTCAGGCTTATATGGCGATTTGCAGGTGCACAAGCATGTCGCCAAGGAAGAGAGGATTGAACGGCTTACGAACTGGTTCTCTTTATATCAGGAGGAGCACCGTGATCTTACTTGGTATGAATTCTCTGCCTGCAGCGGATCCACTCTTGGCATCTTCTGCTTCGTATCTTACGGAATGGGGATGGAGCTTGATCATCAACTGGCCGAAGATATCTATCGAAGCTATTTCCCGTATATGCAAGGTCTGCATATCCTGCTGGATTACTATATCGATCAAATGGAGGATGAGGCCGAGGGCGATTTGAATTTCTGCCATTACTACCGGGACTCCGATGAAATGCGGGAAAGGCTGCTCTATTTCATCGAACGGACGAATGAAAGTGTGCAGCGTCTGCCGCATGCGTCCTTCCATGAAATGGTCCATCATGGACTGGTCGGTCTGTACCTGGCAGATAGCAAGGTCAGCCTGCTTGCGGATGGCAAGCAGATGATAAAATCGCTGCTCAGAGCCAGCGGGAATAAATCGAAGTTTTTCCATTTGAACATCAAAGCGTATAATAAAATGAAAGAAGCGCGTACCCCGATTGGCTAGGGGGTCGCGCTTCTTTCATTTTTTCTTCTCGATTGCGATGATGAACGGCGGATTATTCTTTTGATTGAGGAAACGGTACTGCAGGACGGCATAATGTTTTTGATCATAGTCCTTTACATGGGCCAGCAATCCTTCTTTTTCAATTAAGCCTTCCGGGTGGCCATGATAAACAACCAATACAATCCTGCCTCCCGGTTTCATGGCATGGCGGATTTTTTCGATGGCAGTGATGGTGCTTTCTGCGTTGGTGGTGATGGCCTTGTTGCTGCCCGGCAGGTAGCCCAAGTTGAAGATGGCTCCGGCAAGCTTGCCTTCATCTTCAGGGGTTATATAATGATCGACACGCTGGTGGCTGTCCAGGATCAGCGTCGTATTCGTCACATCGTGCATAGCCAGGTGCTTGCTTGTCATTTCAATGGCTTGTTCCTGTATATCGAATGCCAGTACTTTTCCTTCTTCCCCGACTAAACGGCTGAGCACGAGTGTATCGTTGCCATTGCCGCAAGTCGCATCGATGACTGTATCTCCTGGCAGAATCACTTGTTCCATCAGTTCGTGTGCATAAGCGATGACATGTTTTAGCATTTCCTGAATCCTCTCTCTGACAAATTGTTCTCTCTTATTTTCCGCTACCTGCTTCCATTTAGCAAATCAAATCTCTGATATGTAAAAATAAATTTACAAACATTTTACCAAAATTATGTAGAAACGTGTCGATATAAGGACCATAGTAGTAGTGTGATGGAAAAGAAAGGAGTATATCGACATGTATAAGCGCGTCCTAATACCTATTTGTATTCTGCTTCTATGTTATCTGACTGGGTGTGCAGCCGATTCGGCAGCTGCCAAACTGGATGAAGAAAAACGTATCGGAATCATACTGACAGAAGCGGGACTCGGTGATCAGGAATGGAATGATGTGGCCATCGAGGGCCTGACGAAAGCAAGGGATCGTCTTGATATAGTCTATACATATAAGGAAATGACCCCAGAGCTATCCTATGAAGAAGTACTGGGGGAATTGGCTCGGGAAGGCATGGATGCAATCATCACTTTGGAGCCATCAGCCAGGGACGCTGTCTCTGAGCAAGCAGCTGCAAATCCGGATATTACATATATAGCTTTCGGAACCGATTTGAAGGGAGATAATCTATTCGGCTATACGTTTGATGTAAAACAGGCGGGTTATTTGGCAGGTGTGGCAGCTGCCACCGTGACAAAAACGGGTAAGGCGGGCTTTATCGGTGAGCGATCCAGTGCTTATCTTGCAGGATTCGAACAAGGGATGGCTGATACATCCCAAGAAACGGAACTGCTTGTTAGGGAAGCATCTCCGGATGACGAAGCTGCCGGTAAGCAATCGGCGAAGGAACTGATCGAGGAGGGGGCGGATATTCTTTTTGCTGAACCCGGAAGTGCCGAAAAGGCGATGATAGGACAAGCTTCCTTGACGGATATATATGTGATTGGTGCCGGAGGCGATCAGTCTTATCTTGCTCCCGATAATGTCGTGACATCTGCCATGCTGCAAATCGATCACGTCTTATTCGAATTTTTGGAGCGGTTATCGAAAGGGGAAGAGCTGCCGAAGGATAATATGATTGGATTGAAGGAACAAGCGGTAGGCTTGAGTCCGATTGGCGTCGTCAGTATCACGGACACAGTCGAAGGAAAAGTCCACACGGCAACACAGAAGCTGATAGAATCGGAGTGAGCTAAATGAAACTGACACGGAAACTTTTTCTTCAATCGGCAGCTACAAGTGTATTGGCTTTGGCCCTCATTGCGTTCATCATCTTTAGTATGGTGAGAATCAACGCCTCCAGTTATGAGCAGGTCCAGCATCTTCTGGAGCTGCAGCGGCTTGACAGTCAGCTCAATAATGCAGGGCAGATACTGAAGAACACGGCTACGATCCGTACGGACACATCGGCTGCAGAATTGCGGACTTATTTGGATCAGAGCGAATCGAGCTTCGAGCAGCTGACTGCCACCACGGAAGGGCAGTCATCCGCATATCTCGAAGCGGCAATGGAAAAGTATGATGAATGGCAGGGGGAAGTGACGAGCCTTCTGACGAATGTGAATGAGATGGAAGCACTTCGGTTATCCAGCCGGGTTCAAGGGCTGCTGAATGATATTTATATGGCGAATGCATACAGTACGGCAGCTTATGAAGATGAACAGCGTACATTGCAGAATCAGATCACATTTGTAATAGTGGTGTCCGTCGTGGGGGTGCTGCTGCTGATCATCATCACGAGCTACACATCGGGAAGGACGAGTAAATCGATTGCCAATCCATTATTGGCACTGGCATCGAGGACGAATCAGATTGCAGCTGGTGATTTGACTGTACGGCCAATAGAAAAGACCGGGAGCCTGGAAATCAGTGAAATGAATCAGTCATTCGGCCAGATGGCAGAACAGCTGAAAAGCTTGATTCGATCCATTGAAAAAGCCAGTGATGAAGTAGCCGGAATGTCAGAAGAAATCGACAAGGACAATCGTAATCTTCAGGAACTGCATAAGGAGATTGCTGCTTCGGTCGGTGAAATCACATCCGGATCTCAGCGTATTTCCTCCGACCTTCAGCAGACTGTTGCCCTGATTGAACAGATGGACAAGCAGGGAAGTGAGAACAGTGCGTTTGCGACAGAGACAGTCGAGCTCGGGAAACTTGCGGCAGAGGCTGCTGTCCGCGGACGTGAAACCGTTCAAGAGCAGCAGCGGCTGACAGTCAGGAATGGAGAAAGCAGGGAGCTGATGGAAGCGTCTCTGCGGGATTTCATGCAATACTCTCAGCAAATCGAGCAAATGGTGGCATCGGTTGCTTCCGTTGCGGAACAGACTAACTTGCTTGCTTTGAATGCGGCGATCGAGGCGGCCAGGGCTGGGGAAGCAGGCAAAGGATTTGCTGTCGTTGCCGATGAAATCCGTAAGCTAGCCGATGAATCCAAAGCTTCGGCGGATAGCATCTATCAGACGATTGGTGCAATTCGCAAGGGAACGATGAATTTATCCGAGGCTGTGCAATTCGGCCACGAAACAGCCAAAGCTGAAACAGCTTCCATGGAAAGCATGGAAACATCATTTGTAGAGATAGAAGAAAAATTCGAGACAATTGCAAAGCGGCTGCAGCAAATCCAAAGTGGCAGTCTTAAATCCGAAGAATTGGGGGCGGAGGTGCTGACCCGAGTGGAACAAATCAGCAGTACGCTCCAGGAAAACACTGCAAAGACGGATGTGGTCCACCACTCGACCAACGCCCAGTATGGAGCATATGAGCAGCTGGCCATGACAGTCGGGCAGCTGGACCGTGTAACGCGTGAGCTGCAGGAGGCTGTTTCGGTATTCCGGACGGAAGCTGCCGAATCTTGACAAACGCAGCGCAGTTCCGTACACTGGACACAACAATACTGTGAACGATGAGGAGAAGGAGTAGTAGCGAGCACTGCTTGGTTATAGAGAGACGGTACTCTGGTGCAAGCCGTCCCGGCATCTTGTGAACTCGCCTTCGGAATTGCAAAAGGGAACTGCCAGTACTTTTTGCCGTTTTCCGCGTTAAGGAATGTCGAGCGGGCGTGCATTTGCGCTAAGTTGGGTGGTACCGCGGGAGAAGTCTCTCGTCCCATTATTGGGATGAGGGGCTTTTTTCTTTGCTTCACGGTCAGATTGTTCAAGTTGAAGAGAGTACAGGAGGCACATGATATGTCATTCAATCATCATGAAATCGAAAAGAAATGGCAAGCTTTTTGGGAAGAAAACAAAACGTTCAAAACGGATACTTCCTCTGACAAACAAAAGTTTTATGCCTTGGATATGTTTCCTTATCCATCAGGTGCAGGTCTGCACGTCGGACACCCTGAAGGTTATACAGCGACGGATATATTATCTCGTATGAAACGGATGCAAGGCTATGAAGTGCTTCATCCGATTGGCTGGGATGCATTCGGTTTGCCGGCGGAGCAGTATGCGCTGGATACGGGGAACGATCCGGAAGAATTCACGAAAAAGAACATAGCGACCTTCACAAGACAAATCAAAGAACTTGGTTTCTCCTATGACTGGGATCGCGAAGTCAATACAACAGATCCAGATTACTATAAATGGACGCAGTGGATTTTCCTTCAATTGTACAAGAAGGGCCTTGCTTATGTCGATGAAGTGGCAGTCAACTGGTGCCCTGCCCTGGGTACTGTCCTTTCCAATGAAGAAGTCATCGATGGAAAGAGTGAGCGCGGCGGGCACCCTGTCATCCGCAAGCCGATGAAGCAATGGGTGCTGCGTATTACTGCTTATGCAGATCGTCTGCTTGAGGACTTGGATGAACTGGACTGGCCGGATAGCTTGAAAGAAATGCAGCGAAACTGGATCGGACGTTCAGAAGGAGCTGAAGTCACCTTCCGCATCGACGGCACAGAAGAAAGCTTCGATGTGTTTACGACTCGTCCGGATACTTTGTTTGGGGCTACATTCGCTGTCATGTCCCCCGAGCATCCGCTTGTTGACAAAATTACGTCCGATGCCCAGCGCGAAGCAGTCGATGCCTATAAGCAGGAAGTAGCTGCAAAGAGTGATTTGGAGCGTACCGACCTTGCAAAAGAGAAAACAGGTGTATTCACGGGAGCATATGCCATCA
This sequence comes from Terribacillus sp. 7520-G, assembly GCF_002271665.1. Classification (NCBI taxonomy): domain Bacteria; kingdom Bacillati; phylum Bacillota; class Bacilli; order Caryophanales; family Bacillaceae; genus Terribacillus; species Terribacillus sp. 7520-G. Next base: position 139,032 of record NZ_NQFP01000024.1, read on the forward strand.
ATCCAGTTAACGGAGAAAAAATGCCGATCTGGATCGCCGATTACGTGCTGATGAGCTATGGATCGGGAGCAATCATGGCTGTCCCGGCACATGATGAACGTGACTATGAGTTTGCGAAGACTTTCGATTTGCCGATCAAAGCAGTCATCGAAGGTGCAGATATTGAAAAAGAAGCGCATACTGGCGAGGGAGCGCATATCAATTCTGGTTTCCTTGACGGTTTGAATAAAGAAGAAGCAATTTCTGCAGCGATCAAGTGGCTGGAAGAGAACAACCACGGCTCCAAGAAGGTAAGCTATCGTCTGCGTGACTGGGTGTTCAGCCGCCAGCGCTACTGGGGTGAGCCGATTCCGATCATCCATTGGGAAGATGGCACGATGACAAGCGTACCGGAGGAAGAGCTTCCGCTTGTACTTCCGAAAACAGATGAAATCAAATCATCCGGTACAGGTGAATCACCGCTTGCGAATATCACGGAATGGGTGAATGTCACGGATCCGGAAACAGGCAAGAAAGGCAAGCGTGAAACACATACGATGCCGCAGTGGGCGGGAAGCAGCTGGTACTTCCTTCG
>NZ_NQFP01000025.1:0-1333 GCF_002271665.1 Terribacillus sp. 7520-G
TATATCGGTGGGCAAGAGCACGCCGTCCTTCATTTGCTATATGCACGTTTCTGGCATAAATTCCTTTATGATATCGGAGTCGTGCCGACGAAAGAGCCTTTCCAGAAGCTGTTCAACCAAGGCATGATTCTTGGTGAAAACAATGAAAAAATGAGTAAGTCCAAAGGGAATGTCGTCAATCCTGATGATGTCATTGATTCCCATGGGGCAGATACACTCCGTCTATATGAAATGTTCATGGGTCCATTGGATGCTTCGATTGCCTGGTCGACAAATGGCCTGGATGGTTCCCGTCGATTCCTTGATCGTGTATGGCGCTTATTCATTACAGAAGAAGGGGAGCTTTCGGATAAGGTGCAGGATACAGATGCCGAAGAACTGCAAAAAAGCTATCATGAAACTGTGAAGAAAGTGACAGAGAACTTCGAGGCTTTACGTTTCAATACCGGGATTTCCCAATTGATGGTGTTCATCAATGATTGCTATAAAGCACCTGTCATCCCGCGTGATTTTGCCGAAGGCTTCATCAAGCTGCTTTCGCCGGTAGCACCGCATATCGCGGAAGAGCTGTGGAGCAAACTGGGACATCAGGAAACAATCTCGTATGCAGAATGGCCGGTCCATGATGAGTCGAAGCTTGTAGAACAAGAAATCGAAATCGTGCTGCAGGCGATGGGCAAGGTGCGGGCAAAAGCAATGGTGCCGCACGATGCATCCAAGGAAGAGCTTGAACAAATCGCGCTGAATAATGAACAAATGCAAAGCTGGCTGGAAGGAAAGACTGTCCGCAAGGTGATCGTCGTTCCAGGCAAGCTGGTGAATGTAGTAGCAAATTGATAGATGAATCCCTTCTGTGTTTCCGGAAGGGATTCTATTTGAGTGAAGGAGAGATGTAAGATGCGTAATATACAACCGGAAGAACTTGATGAACTTATTGAAAACGGGACTTCTGCCTATAAAGTGATCGATGTGCGGGAAGAGGAAGAAGTGGAACAAGGCATGATTCCAGGTGCCATTCATATTCCGCTGCAGCAGATTCCTGAAAAGCTGCCTGAATTGCCTGCGGACGAGACATATGTACTTGTCTGCCGCGGCGGTCACCGCAGCATGAATGCGGCTGCATTCATGGAGAATCAAGGATATGATGTGATCAATATGGACGGCGGTATGCTGGAATGGAAAGGCGAATTGGTTTTCAAGTAAGATGAGGGGCGGGCAAGGAAGGCGTTTCGACGTCTTCTTTGCTAATAATCTATTTTTCTCTGATACTAGTGTTGACAGTATCGAATCATGGTGGTAGTATATAGATACTGTCGCAAGGCAGTCATTGATC
>NZ_NQFP01000026.1:0-78884 GCF_002271665.1 Terribacillus sp. 7520-G
GAATCTTCCAAAAGAAGATTCTTTTTTGTCGGCACTACATTTTTCAGGTCTGCATATCACGTTTAGGCGCTAATTCGACAGCTGCAGTAATTGCAGCCTTCATGCTTTTCGAATCCGCAATATTCTTACCTGCAATATCAAATGCTGTTCCGTGATCCACCGAGGTGCGAATGATCCCGCCCTTGAGTCCAACGGTGATATTGACGCCGTCTTCGATACCCATCACTTTTATCGGGGCATGTCCCTGATCATGGTAACAAGCGACAACGATATCAAAATCACCCCGGCCAGCCCGGAAGAACAAAGTATCGGCAGGATAAGGTCCCGAGGCATCGATGCCCTCTTCGCGAGCTTTCTGTATACCAGGCACAAGCTTCTCCTCTTCTTCCCCATTACCAAACAGACCATTCTCTCCCGCATGCGGGTTAATACCGCAGACAGCAATTTTCGGCCGTTCCTTCCCTGCCGCTGTCAGGGTATCATGTGCTAGCTTCAGCACTTTATAAGTCCTGTCAGGATTTATCCGATTAATCGCTTCTATTAAACCGACGTGGGTCGTCAAGTGAATCACCTTGAGATTCGGTGTCGTCAGCATCATGGAAAAATCCTCTGTATCGGTAAGCGCCGCCAGGATTTCTGTATGCCCAGGGTAAAGATGCCCGCCTTTATGAAGCGCTTCTTTATTCAGCGGAGCTGTACATATAGAATCAATCTCTTTTGCTTTGGCTAAAGCGACTGCCTTCTCCAAATATTTGTATGCAGCATCACCCGCCAGTGCAGAAACCTCCCCGAATGCCAAATCCTCCGGAAGCACGTCAAGGTCAACTACATCTATGACATTGAATTCATTTTTCGCTTGACTGACTTCTTCTATACTATTGATTTCTGCATTTGATCCCACAATCCCCAAAGCGCGCTTCAATATCTTTGCATCCCCGATGACAATCGGCTGACTTTCCCCGTATATTTCCTCATCCATCAATGCTTTCACAATGATTTCCGGACCGATTCCAGCTGCATCGCCCATCGTAATACCAATTACCGGTTTTGTATTCATACATGCACAACCCCTCTTAGTTTTTTGATTGCATCCTTAAATACGGTTTCTTTACCGAATCCGCCCGCTTTCGTGATCACGAACATGTCTTCCCTGCCGATGAAGGAGGATATCGGCACACCAGTTTCCAATTCGTCATATAAAACGAATCCGTTCGTATCCAGCAAATCACAAACCTGTTTTGCTGTATCGCCTCCTGTCATGACAAGACCTTGAAAAGTTCCCTTTTCTACAAGTGCCGCTATCACTTCACCAAGCATTTTTACAATCTCGTTGCTGACTTGCGTCCTATCCAAACCGAGCTTTCCGCCTAATTCCCTGGCCTTCGCGATATCATTTTCGCTTCCCGCCGTATAAATCGCAGGATCCAGCCCTTCATCAGCCGCTTCCTTTGCCAAGGAGATCACTCGCCTTATTTCCCTTTCTCTTTCTTCTATAGAAGAAACTGCTTTGGCAGAATCCAGACAGATTCCTTTTGTCGTTGTATCCGCCAGTAAAATCTCAAGCTGTCTTCTGGAATTTTTATTCACGCTTCCTACGACAGTCAGCACCTGCTTATTATGCAGAGGAATGATAAGTTCCCGTTTCTTTTCACTTTTCAAATCATAGAAGGATGGCAGATAACTCGCCAAACCGGCAGACCCTGCCCATGAAATGGAATGAGACAGGCTCTTCGTATGCTCCAGCAGCAGTTCCAGGTCTTTCTCCTGCTCAGAATCCGCCACTATATATTTGATGCCTCGCTGTTTGTACGCATCCAGTAAGTCCTTCAGCTGCTCTTTTTCCGATCGGAGAACATCCAGGGTGATCAATCCGATCTCTTCTCCTATGTCTTTCTTTATGAGCGTGGGTATATGCGCCTCAGCCACAGGTGTTTTCGGGTCATTGGCTATTTCTGTTTCATGCAGCAAAACACCATGGAGATAGTGATTACCTCTCACCACCGTCCTCCCATTCCTTGGGTAGCCTGGTGCAATGATGATGAAATCGGTTTGGATTGCATCCCCGAATGCCTTGATTTCCTTTCCGACATTTCCTCTCATAGTGGAGTCTATCTTTTTGTAAATAAAATCAAATCCTGCATCGATCAAAAACTCAGTAATCGATTTTATTTTATCAAAAGCTGTTCCTGGTTCTATGGAACGGCTGTCCGTATCGAATACTACAGCCTCTGCATCTTTCGCAGCTGCATAATCCCGTTCAAGAAATACTGCCGTATTCAGTCCTTCTTTTGCCAGCTGGACTCCGCTGTCATTTGCCCCAGTCAGATCGTCGGCAATGATTGCTAATTTCAAATTGAAGTCACCCCTATTTTGTTACCGTTTTCAAAAACCATAAAAATTATTTAATGTTTGAATCTAATGCCATTGTAATAGTTAGTGATTTATTATGCAACATTTTTTGGTTATATTTATATAAAACCTGCTAAAAAGAATACATCGAGATAATAATTGCATCTAAACACAAAAGTAACGTTGCATTATAAAACGAATTTCATTTCAAGACAAAGCTTTCTACTCTCGCAAAGTAAATCTATAACCCTTCATGGGAAGTGAATTATTTCGTTCCGTGTATTATGCTAAGGTTAGAATGATTTGTAGATAAGTTGCTGAACAAAGGAGAAAACATGAGCATAAAAATATTGTTTATCGCCCCTTATAACGGATTAAAAGAATTGGTCAACACCATGAAGGATGATTTCCCTGATTTAGATATAGATGTATTGGTCGGCGATCTGGAAGAAGGAGTGCGTTATGCGAAAGAAACATACCAGCAATATGATTTGATCATCAGCAGAGGAGGAACTGCTCGATACATAAAGAAAAGCGTCCCCATACCGGTAATTGAAGTGAAAGTCTCGGGTTATGATGTATTGAAGGTCTTGACCCTTGCGGATGGCTATCCGGGCAAAAGCGCCATCGTCGGCTTCTCCAATGTAGCACAAGGAGCAAGGACAATCGCCAGCCTCCTGGACATGGATATCAAAACAGTCGAAATCGACAGCGGCACAGAAGTCCACGCTACTTTGACTGACTTACAGGAAGCGGGCATTACATCGATCATCGGGGATACCATCACTGTCGAAACAGCAAAAAAAATCGGTCTTCACGGCATACTGATCACTTCAGGGACGGAAGCAGTACACGATTCTTTTGAAGAAGCCATACAAATATACGAACTGGCGAACGGCATGCAGAAAGAGATACAGCGATATAAGGAATTGCTGAGAAACGAACAAAATGCTTATATCCTGCTTGATGCCAATGGAAATATCGCAGAGCAAAATCATGCCGCCGACCAGTTTATCCGGAAAATGGGAACAGCGTTCAGACAAATTCGCAACGCTGCATTGGCTTGCATGGATACAAACACCAAAAACAGGAAAATGGTTACAACGAACGAAAGTACATTCGACATTCTCTTCTTGCCGTTTAAAGAGGGATTGTGCTGGATCAAAATAACAGATACACCGATTCGAACAGATGGGAATCAAGGAATTTATATTGAAGAAGTGACCGCAGGCATGGACAGGATCGGTTCGAGTAAAGAGATCCAAACAGTTCATAAAAAAATACAAGCAGCATCGGATCACAGCCTGCCTGTCTTGTTGATCGGCGAAAATGGAGTCGGAAAAAGCACGGCAGCCAAGGAAATACACCGGAGAAGCAGCCATTCACACCATCCATTTGCCACTGTCGTATGCGATGAAATCCCTGCAGGTTCTTGGAAAACGACTATCCATTCTGTATTGACAAACGAGCACTTTGGTACATGCTATCTGATCAATCTCGAAAATGTAAGCAATGACAGAATTCATGCTTTGGCGGACACCCTCAAGGAAAGGGTAACGGGCCCTCGGCTTATAGCTGGTATGGAACAAGAGAAATACAGATTCATGTTTCAGGATGATGACACTGTTCAATCTGTATTCAGCCGAGCAATGATTGAAATCCCCCCACTCAGGGAGCGGAAGGAGGATATCGAATCATGGGCGCATTACCTTATCTCCTATTTCAATACGGAACACGGAAGACAAATAGTAGGCTTCAGGGAAGGTGCATCAGCTTTATTGCGCGAATTCGAATGGCCAGGGAACATCAGGCAGCTGACAACAGCCATCAAACAGCTTGTAGCAGAGGCAGACGGGTTTTATATCGAAACAGCCTCGGTAGAAACCCTGCTTCAAGCCATAAGCGCAGAAACACATACAGACACTCCCCTCTCCTTAACAGGAACGCTTGAGGAAATAGAAAAAAAAGTGATAAAGGCAGTTCTGAAAGAAGAAAATTACAATAAATCCAAAACAGCTGCGCGATTGGGTATCAATCGCTCTACCTTATGGCGTAAGCTGCAATCCTAACCAATACAATAAGAGGCAGCTCGTATCTGAGCTGCCTCTTATTGCATTATTCACCACACAAAACATCCTTTCTAACCCGAATTCATTTTTGTTTATTTTTGCAACTATTTTATAAATATATCTTGTATTAATTGGTGTAAGCATTTACAATAAATATTTGAAAGCGGTTAATATCCAAAAACGTTTCAAAATGAAACTATAGAAAAGGGTGTCTGTATGAAAATCAAGGCTACGTTAGAAAGAATCCCCGGCGGAATGATGGTTGTTCCCTTATTGCTCGCCGCAGTTTTAAACACATTTGCTCCTGATTTGCTTCGTATAGGAAACTTTACGCAAGCATTGTTTGTCGATGGTGCTTCCACACTGATTGCATTGTTCCTTTTATGCACCGGGGCACAAATCAATTTGAAATCATTTGGTCGTTCTTTAGGAAAAGGAGCTACATTACTATTCACTAAATGGGCAGTCGGAGCATTATTCGGATTGCTTGCCATCCTGTTTGCAGGAGAAGACGGATTGTGGCTGGGTATTGCGCCTATCGCCATGATTGCAGCAATGACTAACAGTAACGGCGGAATGTTCGTTGCACTTGTCGGTCAATACGGCAGCAAAGAAGACAGAGCGGCTTATTCTTTATTGGCACTCAATGATGGCCCTTTCCTTACAATGGTTGCCTTGTCCGTCTTCGGCGCGATGGGTTTTGTAAACGGTTTATTCTCGATCACTTCCTTCATCGCCGTACTTCTTCCCATCGTTGTCGGTATGGTTCTTGGTAATTTAGATGAAAATATGCGTCAGTTCCTTGAACGAGGAAGCTCCATGCTGATACCATTCTTTGCTTTTGCACTCGGAATGAGCATCGATTTCCGATCCATTATCGAAGGTGGTTTAAGCGGTATCATCCTTGGGCTGTTGACTGTATTCGTAACAGGTACTGCCGGCTACTTCGTGTTCAAGGCTCTCAAATGGAATCCGATTGTTGGTGCAGCAGAAGGTTCAACTGCTGGTAATGCAGTAGCGACACCAGCAGCGATCGCAGCAGCTAATGCAAGCTTTGCATCCGTAGTGGACATAGCTACAGTACAGGTTGCCGCCTCAGTTGTGACCACAGCAGTCCTGCTTCCGCTCTATGTCGGTTTCTTGGTGAAACGTTTGGAGAAAAAAGGCTATAAATTCGAACAAGACGCCCAAACAGAGTCAGGAAATGGTCATTCTGGAACAATGACCAACCAGGTGGGAAATCAAGCTTAAGGGCTTACGTAATATACAGAAGGTTCGTTTCGGAAATGACATCAACGGCCCTAGTGAGCGGGAAATATAAGAACAAGTGCTTTTAAAAACGCCCTCCTCATTCGGAAGGCGTTTTTAAAGCTAATTCTTTTTCCAATTCCCACTGCTTCAATTGCCGGCGCAAAATCTTTCCGCTGATTTGTGTTTTAGGCAGCTCTTCCATCACTTCGATCTCTCTCGGCGCAGCATGGGCGGCCAGGTTTTTACGGACGAACAAACGCAGTGATTCGAGCAGCTCCGGTGTCTCCTCATAGCCATCACGCAATGTGATGAATGCTTTGACGATCTCCCCGCGGACAGGATCGGGTTTCCCGATCACACCCGCTTCTGCCACAGCGGGATGTTCAATCAGCTTGCTTTCCACTTCGAATGGTCCGATTCGCTCCCCGGAGGAATTGATCATATCGTCATTCCGTCCTTGGAAAAAGATATAACCGTCTTCATCCTTCAAAGCCAAATCCCCGGAAATATACCAGCCTGGATAGACAAAGTAACTATCATACTTGCCCCTGTCGCCCCAGATATCATGCATCAGTCCTGGCCATGGAGTCTTGACGGCCAGCTGGCCAATCGTATTGGGCGGCAATTCGTTCCCTTCTTCATCCAGGATGCCGACCTGGATACCTGGGAATGCACGTCCCATCGAACCAGGCTTAATAGGTTCCGAGGGCAGGTTGACGATGATATGCCCACCCGTTTCCGTCATCCACCACGTATCATGGATTCGCAGCTGCAAGTTTTCCCAAGCCCATGTGATGACTTCCGGATTGAGCGGCTCTCCGACACTGAGGATGTGACGCAAGCTGGAAAGATCATAATCCTTATACAAATCACCTTTTGCTTTCAGCAGACGAAAAGCAGTCGGGGCGCTGTAAAGTGTCGTCACTTTCAGGTCTTCAATGATTTTATACCAAGATTCCGCCTTGAATCTCCCTCCTTGAATGACGATTGTCGCCCTGTTCAGCCAAGGGGCGAAGAGCCCATAAACGCTACCCGTGACCCAGCCTGGATGGGAGGTGCACCAATAGACATCATCATCCTGTATATCCAGTACCCATTTCCCCGAAATAGCATGATGGATCAAAGAACGATGTACATGCAGCACGCCCTTCGGCTTCCCGGTCGAACCGCTTGTGTAATGAATCAGCAGACCGTCTTCTTTGTCAACCCACTCCACGTCTCCGGAAATGGACGAATCGGGCTGAGCGGCATTCATGTCTTCTATTAATAGGATTTCCTTCAAGGAAGGGATATCCTCTGCAGGTACCCGCTTGATCAAATCCTGATCTGTAATGAGCAGGGTACCGCCGCAATCATTGATACGATCCCGTACAGCATCTTCCATGAATGCCTCGAACAGCGGTCCCGCAATGGCACCGATCCGGATCGTTGCCAAGATGGCAACATAGCATTCGGGATTTTTCGGAAGAAAGATGAAAACACGGTCTCCTTTGGCTACACCATGCGAGCGGAGGACTTTTGCATAGTGTTCGATTTTTTGCTGCAGTTCCGCAAATGTCAGACTGGATTCCAGCACTCCGTCCTTCACATAATGCAATGCAGTCTTTGCGCCATAGCCTTCTGCTACATGGCGGTCGACAGCTTCATAGGAAGCGTTGCATTTTCCGTTTTTTCTGCTGAGCAGTTCTTCTTCAAGCGCTTTCCAGTCGTGACTGCTCACTGCCTCTTGATAGCTTGGCAGATTATGCTTTCTGTCCGATTTCGGTGACAAGGTTATAGTCATAAATCTGTTCCTTCCCTTCCAGTAAATCCAGTATGTCTTCCTTCCATTTTCCGAGTGCCGCACTGCCGCGGGAGCGCGGCCTTGATAATGCTATTTTCAGATCCTTTGCCAACGTGGATGGCCTGCCTTGTAAAAGCAAGACACGATCGCTCAAATACAGGGCTTCGTCGATATCATGCGTGACGAGGATGATCGTCGTGCCGAATTCCTCCCAAATCTTCAAGAGGAGCTCTTGCAGCTGCATCTTTGTGAATGCATCCAATGCACTGAATGGCTCATCCAGCAGCAGGATATCCGGTTCCGTGACAAGGGCGCGGGCAATGGCAGCCCGCTGTGCCATCCCTCCCGAAAGCTCACGCGGATATAGTTTTTCTGCTTCCTTCAGCCCTACCAGCTCCAAATACCGGCGAGCTTTTTCTTCATTGTTTTTCCGGTCGCCATTCAAGCCGAAAGCGGCATTGGCCAATACCGTTTTCCACGGCAAGAGCCGCGGCTCCTGAAAGATAAACCCGACACGCTGGTCGGATGGGATGGTGATGTTCCCTTCATAATCCGGATCCAGTCCGGCCAGGGCCCGCAGGACTGTACTTTTACCGCAGCCGCTTGTACCGAGAAGGCTGACGATTTCTCCTTTTCCGACTGTGAAATTCACTTGCTGTATAACCTGCTTTTCCCCAAAACGCCTTCCCAGCTTATCCACTTGCAATGTCATGCTGAATCCTCCCTTGTCATTTCGCTAATACGGTATCCTGCCAATGAAGTGATCGTTTCTGGATGAGCTTCAACACCCAATCCGTCAATTTCCCAAGCAGGGCAAACAAGAAAATGCTGGCAATGATCACATCGGGAGCGTATGTGTTCTGCCCTAAAATAAGAAGATAGCCAAGCCCTTGGCTGGCACCCATGATTTCCGCAGCAACGACGAACATCCACCCCAGGCCAAGACCACTGCGCAATCCGGTAAGGAAAGAAGGCAATGATGCAGGAAGGATGATCCTTCTTACGAGAGCCATCCCATCCAGCCCATACATCCTTCCTACTTCGATCAGCTTACGATCAACGCCGCGAATCCCATCGACGATGTTCAAATAGACCGGGAAGAATACGCCGACCGCGATCAATGTCACCTTCGACGGTTCGCCGATCCCCATCCAGAGGATGAATAAAGGCACCCACGCCAGTGAAGGTATCGAACGGAACGCTTGAATCAGCGGATCAAAAAACTTTTCGGCAAGCTCCGAATAACCTACAAGGGTTCCCAAAAGGATAGCTGCTGCGGTTCCGATGATGAAACCGATGAATAAACGGTAAACGGTAAGCAATACATGATCCTGCAGAGTGCCATCCTGCAAATAAGCGATGATCGTTGACAGGATCTTACTCGGGGCAGGAAGCTGATAGGCAGGAATGACTCCTGCCCTGCTCAATACTTCCCACGCTGCCAGCAGGACAATCGGCAGCAAGGAACCAAGCAGTGCAGGATGCGTCCTTAATTTCTTCCACATAAATCATCATTCCTCCCCAAGATCTTCTGCGTATTTCGGTTCGATATAACTATCCACCGTTTCCGCTACATCTTTGCTGCCTTTCCATAGATTCGCTTTTTCCAGGACAGCACCTGATTGATTCAGGATCTCCCGCTGGGTATCACCCGGGACGGATTCCGAGAAATCATTACGTTCCAGCTGCTTTGCTGCTACTTCCTGGCTGATATTTGCCTCTTTGGCAACAATTTCAGCTGTCTCTTCCGGATTTTCTTCGATCCAGGCCCTTGCTTTGTCATAAAGCTTCAAGACTTCCTTCACTTCTTCGGGATGATTCTCAGCGAATTCTTCGCGGACATTCAGGAAATTATAAGTGTTGAAATCTTCGTTTCGATAGAATAATTGCGTATCACTTTCCAATTCCAGCTTTGCCATATGGGGATCAAGGCCTGCCCATACATCCACATCACCGGAAAGCAGCGCACTCGCTCCATCGGCATGCTGCAAATTGACGATTTGGACATCTTGTTCATCCAGACCTGCTTCCTGCAAGGAACGCTGCAGGAAGATATATGGATCGGTACCGACAGTTGCGGCTACCTTTTTCCCCTTGAGATCGGCCGGCTCCTTGATGTCGCTATCCTTTGTTGTGACCAATGCTGTCCACTCCGGCTTCGATGCCAGGTATATACCTTTTATCGGATTGCCATTCGCCTTGGCGAGCAAGGCCGCACTGCCTGCTGTGGAACCAAAATCCACACTGTTGCTGTTCAGGAATTCCAGTGCCTTGTTGCTCCCTTGACTTAGTGTCCAAGTCACCTCGATGCCTTGATCCTTGAACGCTTCTTCTGCCCAGCCTTTATTTTTGATCACCAAGCTGGCCGGGGAATAATAGGCGTAATCCAAACGAATCTGTTTAAGGTCTCCTGATGCTGAGCTTGAATTACCGCAGGCTGCCAGGAAGACAACCGCTAAAACGCTGAGTAAAGCTAGTAAACTTCTTTTATCTATGAGGGGAATCTTATTCATCGATTGCTACTCCTTTATCATCCAGTTCGCATGCATAGGTGCTGATCGTTCCGCGCAAGCGCTGCGCTTCTTTATAGGTGCAGCGGTTGTGGACCACTTCCAATCCCGCTTCACGCGCAATCGCGGCTGCTTCCGGGGAGACGACACCTTCCTGCAGCCAGAATATTTCCGGACGGACCTCGGCTGCTTCCTTTGCCAGCTCCACAGCCGCTTCCGGACTGCGGAAGATTTGGGCTATATCGATTTTCCCTGGTACACTTTTCAAATCCGGGTAAGCTTTCTCTCCCAGGACAGTTGTTTCGGCAGGATTTACCGGGATGATTTTGTAACCGAGGCGCTGCATCTTCCGAGCCAAACGATTGCTTGGACGCTGCTCCTTGCTGCTCAGCCCTACTACTGCAATCGTTTTTTGGCGCCCTTGGGCATCCGTTGCACTGCCGAGCGCTTCCCGGATGACAGCTTCATCATTGATCACGATTTTCCGGGATTCCGAACGGAATCCAGTAGCCTTCTCCAATGCACGATCCAAATCATGGATAAGATCATCCACTGCTTCAATCCCGACGGACAGCCGCACCAATTCCTCTTTTACCCCCGTAGCTGCCAATCCCTCGGCATCCAGCTGCAGATGTGTCGTGGAGGCAGGGTGGATGATCAATGATTTGGCATCGCCCACATTGGCAACATGGGACCAAAGGGCGACATTATTGATCAAAGCAGCACCAGCTTCCCTGCCTCCCTTGATGCCAAAGTTGACAATGGAACCAGCACCGGATGGAAGCACTCTTTTGGCGATTTCATGGGATGGATGGCTGCTGAGCCCCGGATAAGCGACCCAATCGACTGCCGGATGCCGTTCAAGGTAATCTGCCAGCTTTTCTGCATTTTGTACATGGCGTTCCACTCGTAAATGCAATGTCTCCAAGCCTTGGATCAGCTGCCATGCATTGAACGGACTAAGGGCAGCCCCAAGATCGCGCAGCAATTGGACACGCAATTTTGTACTGAAAGCAAGCGTACCGAAGTCAAATGCATAGCGGATGCCATTGTAACTCGGATCCGGCTCGGTGAATGTCGGAAACTTCGGTGAATTCCAATCAAATCGGCCCCCATCGACGATCAATCCCCCGATGGAAGTACCATGACCGCCGATCCATTTCGTTGCACTGTGCACGACGATATCCGCACCAAGCGTTATCGGTTTGCTAAGGATAGGTGTGGCAAACGTACTGTCGACAATGAGGGGGATCCCGGCATCATGTGCCACTTCCGCGACTGCTTCCACATCCAGCACATGCAGGCTGGGATTTCCGATGATTTCTGCAAATACAGCTTTTGTTTTGTCTGTGATCGCCGCGCGGAATGCCTCCGGATCGGTCGGATCGACGAATTTGACAGTGATTCCGTAGCGAGGGAGCGTAGTCTGGAATAGGTTATACGTCCCTCCGTATAAATTCGTTGCTGCTACGATTTCATCCCCGGCGCTTGCCAGATTGAGGATGCTGTAGCTGATGGCTGCCATTCCGGATGCAACACCGACTGCTGCGACGCCATCTTCCAGCAAAGCAATTCGTTTTTCCAGAACATCGACGGTAGGGTTGCCGATTCGGGAATAGATATTTCCCGGCTCATCCAGTGCGAATAGACGCTCTGCATGATCTGTATCATGGAACAAGTAAGAAGTGGTCTGGTAAAGCGGCACCGCTCTTGAGCCTGTCGTCGGATCCGGCGCTTGCCCGCCATGCAATGCTAGTGTTTCTGCTTTATATACTTGATCTGTCATTTTGTCATTCCTCCAGTTTATATAGATGAAAAAAGCAGCTCCCGGTAAGAAGCTGCTGCTTATGCACGAAACTCCTTATCTCCCAAACTTCCGTTTGCTGGATGTAGCACCTTAAAAGCCATTTCCGCTTACAGGTTGCCGGGTTTCATCGGGCCAGTCCCTCCACCTCTCTTGATAAGTCAATATGAAATTTTCATCGGCTGCTCGAGTACCTCCCTGATATGGTGTCCCCACTTCTCGAACTCCAGCAGAAAACCATCATGCCCATAGATTGTATCCACATCCACATGCCTTCCCCTTGGAACTGCCGCAGCAAAGCGGCTTATCTCCTCTGGAGGAAATAGCAGATCTCTTGAAAATCCGAATGTCAGCACAATTGCGTCTATTCTCCGGGCGGCTGCTTGCCATCCTCCTCTTCCCCTGCCGATATCATGACTGTTCATCGCTTCCAATAAAGTCATATAGCAGTTGGCATCAAAGCGATTGACCAGCTTCTCTCCTTGATAGTTCAAATACGATTCCACCTCGTAAGCTGCATCATCCCTCCGGGAGGCAGCACGGCGGAAACGTTCATTATATTGATGGTCGGAACGGTAAGTAAGCATCCCCACCATCCGCGCAAGTCCGAGACCGGCCGCAGGTAATCTGTCCGGTGTATAGTATCCATCGTTCCAATCGGGATCGGAGGTGATGGCTGTCTTAGCCAAATGGTTATACGCAATCGCATAATCACTCACAAAGGGGGTTGCTGCGAGCGGAATCAGCACATCCATGAAATCAGGGTACATGACGCCCCATTCCAGTACTTGCATCCCTCCCAATGATCCGCCGATTACTGCCTTTAGATGAGCAATTCCCAGTTTCTCCAAGGCAAGACGCTGCACCAAAACCATGTCCCTGATCGTTATTGCCGGAAAGGCTGCCGCATACCTGCTTCCCGAATCCGGGTTTACCGACAATGCACTCGTTGTCCCATTGCACCCGCCCAATACATTGAATGTAATCACTTGGTATCGGCGGGTATCGATGTATCCGCCCGGCTGCAGCAATCCATTCCACCATCCAGTTGCTGCATCAGTTCCGATTGCAAACTGATCTCCCGTCAACGCATGACAGACAAGCACCGTTTCTCCCGAAGCGGGTCCGCTTTTTTCAAAAGCCACCTCGACGTTTGGCAGGATATTGCCTGATTCAAGCACAATATCCCCGATGAGAAGTTTGCCGGTTTGGTATGACTGTTGTAAATCCATTCTCCGCATGCTTCCTCCCCCCAACTAAAAAAGCCACCCTGAGAGGACAGGGTGGCAATATGTACCGACATGTCTCTCTCATCTCTAAAGTGCTCTGCGCACTTTCAGGAATTAGCACCTTAAAAGCATTTCTGCTTGCAGGTTGCCGGGCATCATCGGGCCAGTCCCTCCGCCTCTCTTGATAAGAGCTTGCTATTGATTTGTTAACAGGATTGTAGCATGGGGTTCTTATAGGAGTCAACTATAAATTCTGAAATTTCCATCAGGATATTCTTCCCGGAAATTTGGACGCCCCGCATCGGCAATTGCCGATGCGGGGCTTAAAATGTAACTTTTTCTATTGTTATGCGAGAATGCCTAATACATTCTCCTGCCGCGGTACTTGTTCCACATGGTAGTTTTCACTTAAACGATGCAATCCCTACCTCTATTGCATCCTTACGGCTCCTTGGCCGCTCCAGTCTGAATAAGTACTTCTGATTAAAACTATAGCAGAATGCCAGAGATCTTCAATAAAGTTACTCAAATATTGAAGACGTTAATTATTCTATCATGCTTTACAATTACTGTCAAACCACCGATGCAGATGTACTCCCCTCCCTCTTCCATTCCCGTTAATCAAAGAGGACAAATCGCCCCGCATTTCCCATCTTTCTATAGGAGACCTTATTTTGGTGACGCTTTATGACAAATAATCTGTAAACACTTACACAACTTGGTCAGAAATATTCACGTAAGATATCCTGACAAGTTTGTTACATTTTTTTGCAGGGCACTTATAATGAAAAAAGATTTAAATTTTCAAATAATAAAGAAGGCATTCAGGGGGTAGAGAAAATGGATATGGCCAATACGGTATTCATGTTCGTCGCAACCGTCCTCGTATGGTTGATGACACCGGCACTCGCACTCTTCTACGGCGGGTTGGTAAGAAGCAAGAATGTGCTGAGCACAACGATGCACAGCTTTACGACAATGGCAATCGTTTCGATCATTTGGATCATTGTCGGCTTTTCCCTGGCATTCTCACCAGGTAACGGAATTATTGGGGGATTGGATTATTTCGGGCTGAATAACGTTGGTTTCGATCCAAACGCAGACTCCGGACATACAATTCCATTCAACTTATTCATGATGTTCCAAATGACATTTGCGATTCTGACAACAGCCATCGTGTCCGGCGCATATGCAGAACGCATTCGTTTTCCAGCATTCATTCTATTCACAGTTCTTTGGGTCCTCATCGTTTATTCCCCGCTGGCACACTGGGTTTGGGGCGGCGGCTGGATCGCAGAAATGGGCGCGCTTGATTTCGCAGGCGGAAACGTTGTCCATATCTCCTCCGGTCTTGCTGGGTTGGTTGTTGCAATCGTCATCGGCAAACGTAAAAATGCCGGCTCCACTGCACCGCATAACTTGATTTTCACATTGATCGGCGGCGCATTGCTTTGGTTCGGATGGTTTGGATTCAACGTCGGCAGCGAACTTGCTTTCGATGATGTAGCAATGTACGCCTTTATCAATACGAATACTGCTGCAGCAGCTGGTGTACTTGGATGGATGATCATTGAATGGATCATCAATAAAAAGCCGACACTGCTTGGAGCTGTATCCGGTGCGATCGCCGGGCTGGTTGCCATCACCCCTGCCGCTGGATTCGTCTCCCCGCTTGCCAGCATTCCAATCGGCTTGATCGGCGGCATCGTCTGCTTCTGGGGCGTCGGCTGGCTGAAGCAGAAGCTGGGTTATGATGACGCACTTGATGCCTTTGGATTGCATGCAGTGGGCGGTACATGGGGCGGCATCGCGACTGGCTTGTTCGCAAGCGACTCCATCAATGCAATCGTCGAGCACAATGGCCTTTTCTATGGCGGCGGTATTGATCTATTATGGAGACAGGTAGTTGCCATCATTGCAACATTCGCCTTTGTCGGGGTTGTGACATTCATCTTGATCTCCATCGTCAACCTCATCTTCAAAGCACGTGCCACAGAAGAAGAAGAAGCAAAAGGTCTTGATCTGACGATGCACGGCGAACGTGCCTACCAGGATTGATCAATCTAAAAGGAGGAACGGTATATGAGTGACATGTTCAAGGTTGAGATCATCACAAGGAACTCAGCAGATCTTGAAGTTTTCAAAATGAAAATGGCTGAAATCGGGGTATCCGGCATGACGTTCTCCCACGTGCAAGGCTGCGGCCTGGAAGAAGGCTATACGGAGTTATACCGCGGCGTCAAGAAAGTGCAGAATGTATTTGATCGCCTGAAAGTCGAAATCGTCGTCAGCGCAGTTCCAGTGGATGATGTCATCGAAGCAGCAAAAAGTGCGCTTCATACTGGTAAAGCAGGTGACGGAAAAATATTCGTCTATCCGATCCAGCAAACGATCGATATCAATACAGGAAAACAAGGTCCTGCAGCCTTGTAACGGAAGCGCTCCTTAAAGGGGGCGCTTCTTCTATGTAAAAAGCCAGCCCGAACAGGCTGGCATGGAGAAGAAAATGAGCAGACAAGTAACATTAGGACGATTGTTCACATAAGATGAAGCAGAAAGCTGCTATCAGCATTCCCGCCATTGGCGGCGCAGCCTAGCGGGGGTGCTGTCTCTATACGACTATTCTAAATGATAGATTTTAGCTGTTTTTGGATCATTATGATTATAGCTGCGATCCTCATCTACAAGTTTCTTCAATTTCCTGACAGCATCTTCGAATTCGAACTCGGATATCTGTTTCGTTGCACGCAAGGAACATAGCATGGCATATGCGATCGGCATCGTATTCACTTCTACAATTACGTCTACATCCGAGTTGCCGCTATATGCAACGTTGGAACTATTTTCATTTCTGCTGAAAGGATTCTTGTTTTCTTCTCTGCTGAAGGGATTCTTATTTTCGTATTTTCTAAGATTGCTCATCGTCCTTCTCCTTTTTTAATTGATATTATTTACACTTTTTGCGGCTGTGGCGATCACGATGGCCGTTATCTTCGTCATCTTCAATATCTGCCACGTCTTCTACATCCGCATCGGATTTTGCTTTTACATTTACATATGCGTTACCGCTTTTGATAACTTTTGCATAGTTGTAATTGTAATTTTCGTTCTTATTTTTGGATTTGCTTTCAGATTCGACAGTGTCCTCTACGCTTTCAAATTGATCATCATCATCACGGCGATGTTTGTCGTAGCTCATCGTTTGATTTCCCCCTTCGAATTTATGTTTTTTCTCCCATTTTTCTCCCATGGGTGATTCCTCCTTTTTGAATTGTTATCGTCTTACAGTTATAAGCTATGCAGCTGCATGGAAGAGTGTATGGTCAAACTGTCCGAGGGCAAACATGGAATTTGCTGGTATAGTAAAGGGGGAGGTGGACGAAGTGACTTTTGATTTCCGTGCAAATGCAGATGGGATCCTGATACGGCCGCTCTCCAAGGCGGACTACTCCAAATGGTTCAGCGGCTTCAGCCGGCGTAAATTTTCCCAGCATCCCCATGATCCTGGGCTGCCCGATATGACAGGATGTACAGCTACATGGTTTTCTGCTTTAGTGGACAAGCATCAGCAGCTCGCTGCTGATGACAAGGCATATGTCTTTGCCGTGTTCAGACAAGCCGACGGTGCTCATCTTGGCATGATTGATTTTTCAACATTGGCGCGGGATGATTTTCAATGGGGAAGGATCGGCTACACTATCCATAATCAATATTGGGGAAATGGTTACGGCAAGGCTGCAGTGCGATTGGCGCTTGAAGCTGCCATGACGGAGCTTCGCTATCAGCGTGTCGAAGCACATATCAATTTGGATAACCCGCAGTCAATAGCATTAGCCAAAAGCGTCGGCATGCGTTTTGAATGTATTCGTAAGGGGTTCATTTTTGAAAACGGTCAGTGGACAGACCATCTTGTTTTTATCTATATGCAAAAATAATGACGGGCTTCTGCTGAAGCCCGCCGCATTCATCCTCCATTCTCTTCTTCATATTCCCTTTTGTCAGATTTTCCTTTTCTTCCTGCATCCTGTCATGACGCTCCTAACTGCCGCCATCCAATTCTTCCTATACAGCTTGCTGTTCTCCACCACCTGCATCATCATAACGAACTTCCACATAACCGCCATCTGCACATGCATGGATATCCGTATCATCCCGGGTCAGGCTTACATCTTGTCCCTCGTCAGACAGATGCTCGCTTTCCAAGTCGATCCGCAGCCAGGCAGGAATAGAAATAAAAGGTTTCCCAGTAATAGTTTTTCATGAATAGGGCTCCCCCACAACTATTCACTATTCCTTTTCCCGGCTCATTGAAACTATCTATCCTGCGGAGGCTTTCTGGTAAAGAGCGTATTATACAGACCTGTACTGGCCAGGCCGGCAATTCCGCCTGCCCATAACCTGGCAGCAAGCTCGAAGTCCGTAAACGGATAAGCAGCCGCACCAAGCAGCGCACCGACAACAACGCTAAGGATGGCATGGTAGGGTGCAAAACGAGGAAAGGTCCGTTTCACCAGCTCCATGACTGCAGTCACGATCGGAGCAAGGATCGTCGCAAATACAAGCACTTGATACATTGTCTCATTTTGAATCGGATCCATGAGTCACACCTCCTTCTTGTACTGCATACTATGCGGACAAGAATGGTTGTGCATTTGATAACGACCCATTAAAAAAAGACGTACAAGCTGTACGTCCAGTATCTTACATCATCGATTTCGGCGGCATTGTATTATGATAGAGGAAGGGAGCTGGTTTGAGCTTCGGTGCTCCGGCAAATGGTTCCGGCTCCGCTACATAATGGAATTGACCCCTGCTGTCCATACTCGGTCCGCTTGCCCAGCGTCCTTTCGAGCTGGCATCGCCGCGGGAGAAGTTGAATAACGTATATGCCACTTCCCCTTTTTCCAATCTTCTTGGGAACGTCGTCGGTACGACGATGTCTCCTTCTCTTTCCTCCAATTCCTTGATCGCCGCAGCCCACTGGTTCTGATGCATGGTATCCCGTGCAATCAGGAAGGACAGCATATCACGCACACCCGGATCATCCGTCATACCATACAGGCGTGTCACTTGCAGGCGCCCCTGGGATTCCGCATTCAAGTTGGCCCGGAAATCGGCAAGCAGGTTTCCGCTGGAGATGATATATTTAGCATTCCATGGATAACCCGCTGCGTCTGCCGCCATGGCTCCAAGACCCGCCACAATTCCATGCTGCGGATTCGTTCCGCCCAAAATGGCATTCAATGCCGGATCTGTTTCATAGGCATTCTTTTGATCCTCGAAAGGAGCGTCATCCAGCAATCGTGCTATCATGGTTGCCAGCATTTCGATATGAGCGAGTTCCTCTGTTCCTGTATCCAATAACAAATCCCGGTACTTATCGTCAGCTCTTGAATTCCACCCTTGGGTAAGATACTGCATCGCAACTGTGATCTCACCATACTGTCCGCCCAATACTTCCTGCAGCTGTCTCGCAAAAACCGGATCCGGCTTAGATGGCTTAGCTTGGTATTGCAGTTCTTTGATGTGATAGAACATGCTTTCCCCACCTCTTTTGATTTTATCCAACGCAGGATTATATGAGCAGCGGAGCGAAAGTATGCCAATATCGACCGTAATCGGAGGCGGTCAATTTTCCAGCACTGATTCTTGCTGCTCATTCCCTTTCCATCTGAAGGTTATCACGAGACCAAAAAGCAAAATAACCGCAGAAAACAAATAAGGAAAATGAATATCGATATCGAAAAGGATTCCTCCCAGTGCCGGGCCGATGATATTTCCCAAGCTTGTATAAGTCGAATTCATGCCGGCAACAAAGCCTTGCTCCTTCCCGGCAGTCCTGGAGAGGAATGTCGTAAGTGCAGGGCGCAATAAATCGAATGCCAGAAAGATGAAGCAGGTTACCGCCAGCACTATGATAAAGCTGGATATCAAGGTTGATGCAATTGCCAGAATGCCGCCGATTATCAAGCATGCTTGTATCAGCAGCTTCTCTCCCATAAGATCGACCATTTTGCCGAATAACAGGACCTGCACAATCACACCGAAAATCGAACTGATCGTGATGATCGCGGCTATGTCCTTTGGCGTAAAGCCGAACTTGTGATCGGAAAACAAACTGAACACCGTTTCATACGCTGATAATCCGAAAGCCAGGACAAATACAATGAAAAAGGCAATGAAATAAATAGGATTCAATGATTTTTTCAAATCCAAGACAAAGCTGGTCCCTTTTTTACTTGCCGCAATTTCAGCCAGCTGTTCCTTGGACAGAGGCTCCTTCAGTATGAAAACAGAGAGGAAGCAGGCCAGGAATGCAATGCCGGCAGCAACATAAAAAGGCATGCGAATACCATATTCAGCGATATACCCGCCAAGGCCGGGTCCGATGATAAAACCCATGCTGATGGCCGCGGAAATATACCCCATTGCTTTCGGGCGTTCTTTATTCGTGGTGATATCGGCTACATACGCTGTGACACCAGGCATGATGAAAGAAGCACTGATCCCTCCCAGAATCCTGGATAAATACAGCAGCCAAACATGCGTCGCCAGCCCGAAAAGCAGCTCGGAAACAGCGAAAAGGAACAAACCCGCGGTGATGAGTTTCTTCCTTCCGTATCGGTCCACCCAACGGCCGGCGAACGGAGACATAATTAATTGCGCACCAGCAAAGGCAGCGACAAGATACCCCATCGTCTTGCCCGATAGATGCATGATATCCATAAAGGACGGCATGACCGGTATGATAAGCCCCATCCCTAAAAATGCGATGAACAAATTACTCAATAAAATAATCAATACCGACTTTTGCTCTTTTATTGGCTTCTTCACAGATCATTTCCCCTTCTGCAGCTAGAGCATACTCCACGCTTTTGCGTATAGCATCATTCTCCAAAAAGTTAAGTTTAGTTAATTAATATATTTTTCATTATAGTCGTTTCCATTACTTTGTAAAGCAGTCAGAAGGACTCAATGATGCAAGAAGAAAGAAAAATCAGCAAGGATGGCAGATTGCCTCACCCTTGCTGATTGTTATACGAAAGGAAAGATGTACCTCTTCATTCCCTTTTCTTATGGTTCATATAACTCCGTTTTGTTTAAACGCTTCTATCTCTTTAAGAGAATAACCCAATTCCTTCAGGATTTCCTCGTTATTTTCTCCCAAGTCCGGTGCAATCGAACGGATGCTTCCCGGTGTCTTTTCAAATTTTGGCACAATACCAGGTACTTTGATGGCACCAAGTCGAGGATGCTTCACTTCTACGATATTTTCACGTGCCTGATAGTGCTCATTTTCAAATATATCAGCTATGCTGAGTACCGGACTGATCGGCACCCCGAATTCATCCAGCTTTTTCAATAAAGCCTCCCGCGGCAGACCGCTGATCCAATCGGCAACGATTTGATTGATTGCTTCATTATTTTCCAGCCGGCTGGCATTGGTATGATAGCGCCGGTCTGTCAATAAATCAGGACGGTCCATTGCAGCCGCCAGACGATTGAAGGTTGTATCCGTGCTCGTAACCAGCACGACCCAATGGCCATCCTGCGTCTTGAAGGTTCCCGAAGGAGAAGAATGCCCTGCCAAACCAGGGGAACGTTCCCGGATCTTCCCGAGCTGATCATATTCGGCCACGAGAAATTCCATCATGCGAAAAACAGATTCATAGAGTGCTATATCTATCATCTGTCCGGTGCCGGATACATCCGTTTCACGGTGATACAGCGCAGTGACAGCAGCAAAGGCGACATAGATTCCGCATATATAATCCGTCAAGGAAAAAGGCGGACTGACCGGGTGCCGGTCTGTGAACCCTTGTAAATACGTATAGCCGCTGAATGCTGTCGCGGGTGTCCCGAAGCCTGCCTTTTCACGGTATGGTCCAGTCTGGCCGTAGCCCGAAACACGTATCATGATCAAATCCGGATTGATTTTTTTCAGGACATCATAGCCGACGCCCCATTTTTCCAGTGTCCCCGGTCGAAAATTTTCCACCAGGATATCATGGGTCGCGGCCAGCTTTTTCATGATTTCCACACCAGCTGCTTTATGCAAATCCAGCGTCAGTGATTTTTTGTTACGGGACAAGCCGGGCCAGCGCAGCGGTTCATCATCCTTGAATGGACCAACACTTCTTGACGTATCTCCTCTTCCCGGAATTTCCACCTTGGTAATTTCCGCTCCGAAGTCCCCCAGTAGAGCCGTTCCGAATGGTGCTGCAATCATTGTGGAAACATCAAGCACTTTCACACCTGCCAAAGGTGTCGGCATGGTCTTTTCCTCCTTCCTCATGGAATGCTTACATGTGATCTCTCATCATCAGGTGAATATATATCATTGATATTCCATTTCCCATCTGTCGGGACTGGCTCATTTTTCATCGCTACATCGATCACCACTGGTTCGTTGGCGGCAATTGCCTCCTTCAGCGCAACTTTGAATTGCGCAGCGGTTTCAATCTTGATCCCCTTTATGCCATATCCTTCCGCGATGGCGGCAAAGTCCGGTGTATAGCTATTACCATCCGCTTGGAATCGTGTTCCGTAAGTTGTGTCATAATGTGCCATTTCCAAACCGGCTATTGTACCAAAGGCACTATTATTCATGACAACCCAAACAACCGGGATATTCTCTTCCTTTGCTGTGGCGAGCACAGACGGATTTTGTCCGAATCCGCCATCGCCTATCAGCGAAACAACTATTTTTTCAGGTGCAGCTATTTTTGCCCCGATTGCAGCCGAACTGCCAAAGCCCATCGTGGCAAAACCGCCTGGCGTCAAAATGGAGCCTGGCGTATAAATAGGGAACTGCTGCCCGACACCATTTTTATTCCAGCCTACATCCGTCGTGAGATATGCATCCCGCGGCAGAACATCACGAACCTCGGCCAGGATGCGCTCGGGCTTCATCGGGAAGGATGTGCTGCTCACATTTTTTGAGATGCTCTCCCGCAATGATTTCCTATAAATGGAAATCATCTCTTTTAAGTGTTTATTTCGGTTGATGCCGTTCGGATATAAACGCTTAGCCACGCGATTCAATGCAAGGAAAGCCTTTTTCAAGTCAGCCACCGCACCAATTTCCGCTGGATAATTGCGGCCGATTTCATTTGGATCGATATCGATATGAATCAATTTTGTATTCGGAAAATGGAAGGTTACGTCATCATACCAGGAGCTTGAATCGGCTTCTGAAAAACGGGTGCCAGCCCCAAATAGGCAATCGGCATTCTTCGTTTGCTCATTGATGAATTTTGTTCCCCAAAAACCAGTCATGCCCAGGGTCAGCTCATGATCATCAGGCAGGGCACCCTTGCCCATCAAGGAATGGGCGACCGGTATATTCATATGCTCGACGAATTCCTGCAGCTCGGAAGCGGCATCAGCCAGAATGATTCCGCCTCCGGCGTACAGTACCGGGCGCTCTGCCTTTGCCAATTTCTCCACAATCCGCACTGCTGTCTCTTCATCCAAGCCAGGCCTTTCCACCACTTGGGTATGATGGTGCAAGCGCTCGAAACGGCCTTCTTCGATTTTCGTCGAGAAAATATCCATCGGTACAGAAATAAGGACAGGACCAGGGCGGCCGCTTTCTGCCAGCTGGAATGCTTTTTGAAGGATTTCCGGAAAAAGCTCTGCCTGATCGACGCGCCATGCTCGTTTGACGAACGGACGATAAATTTCATATTGAGCGCCGTCAGCGTGCATATTCACTTCCTGATGCGGATGTTTCCCGTAGTAATAGCTCGGTACATCGCCTGCAATGACAACCATCGGCGTGGAATCCAAGGCTGCATTGGCAACACCCGTGGCAGCATTCGTCAAACCAGGTCCTAGATGACTCAGTACTACTGCTGCCTTTTTTGTCACCCGGGCGTACCCATCTGCTGCATGTGCGGCAATTTGCTCATGGCGTACATTGATGAACTTGATCGAGCTTTTTTCCAATTCAGCCAGCACTGCGATATTGGTATGGCCGCATAGTCCGAAAATATGCTTTACACCACGGGATTCCAAGTATTTGACCAGCTGCTCCGAAATCAGTTTTTTCATAATTGAATACCCTCCTGGCTCTTCTTGTTCTGCCTACAGCAAATCCTGCAGTACGATCATCTTCAGCTCTGTCATCTCTTCTGCAGCAAAGCGCGGGCCTTCCCTGCCGATGCCGCTGTCTTTTATCCCGCCATACGGCCAGTGATCCAGGCGGAAGTTCGACGATCCATTAATGACAACACCGCCGACATCCAGCTCTTTTGCCGCCCTGCGGATGACATCCAATGAATTTGAAAAAATGCCGGCTTGCAGACCAAATACCGAATCGTTCACCTCTTGGATGGCTTCATCAAGCTCCCCATACGGCAGCACACTGACAACAGGACCAAATACTTCCTGGCACACGACCTTGCTTTGTTTTTTTGGATTGAGCAATATTGCTGGTTCGATGGAGGCACCGTTTGCTCTCCCGCCGCAGATCAGCTCTGCTCCTTCTGCCACTGCTTCCTCTATCCATCCCCTCACCCGCTCAGCTGTCTGTCTATTTACGACACAGCCGACATCTGTACGCTCATCTTCCGGATCACCGACAACAAGCCCTTCCGCAGCATGCTTCAGCTTTTCGACAAACGATTGGAAGATTCGTTCATGGACATAGATACGCTGGACGGAAATACAGCTTTGGCCGGAATTGCTGAATGCCGTCTTCGCACAAATGACTGCTGCCCGCCCGACATCGGCATCCTGATGAACAATGGTACCTGCATTGCCGCCAAGCTCCAGCAGCACCTTTTTCATCCCGGCATCCCGGCTGATTTGCCTGCCCCCCGGAACGCCTCCCGTGAATGAAACGAGATTCACGCGCGCATCCTGTACGATCTGTTCCCCTATCTCTTTTCCGCCCAAGACCATATGAATTGCCTGCGCGGGCATGCCGGCTTCCAGCAGCAATTCCACTAGTGCCGTTGCAATCAAGGGGGCTTGAGGTGCAGGTTTCAGGATGGTGACATTGCCAGCGGCAAAGCTCGGGCCGATCTTATGACAAATCAAATTCAGCGGTGCATTAAAAGGAGTGATCGCAGCCACTACTCCTGTTGGGACGCGGAAAGTCAAAGCCATGGAAGATAGCCCTCGTTCAGATGCCCCTCCCGGCAGCGTCTCCCCGAAAAGCCGTTTCGCTTCCTCCGCTGACAGCTGCAATGTTTCGATGGAACGAGCAACTTCATCGCGTGTGCTTTTCAGTGCTTTTCCCACTTCCTTTGCAATCAGATTCGCAAATATTTCCTTCCGTTCCTCCAGCAGGTCTGCCGCGCGATACAGCACCTTTGCACGGAATGCAGGTGAAAGATTTGCCACCTTCTTCTTCTGGAGATACGCTGCCTCCAGTGCCTGATCGACTTCGTTTTTGTCCGCTGTTAATTGGACACCGATTTTTTCACCCTGATAGGGACCTATGACCGGAATCGGCTCCCGTTCATCCTCTACCCAAACCCCATTCACGAATGGTCTGGCCTTTCGCATTCACTCTCACTCCTTTTGCGCGTCTTTCGGTATATCACCTGTATATCTGACAAGCTTCTCATCATTGGGGCAAGGCCCCTTGATCAAGGTGCCTTGCATCAATTCCTCATATGCATGTGCGACAATCCCCATTCCTCGCGAGAGGGAGAAGATACCTTTTGCCGCTTCTGCCGGAATGCCCAGTTCACATTGGATGGCCGCCGAGATACCATCGACATTGACCGTGAACTCTCGTTTTTTCACCGCCGACATGCTTTGCCGATAGTCTTCGAGAATTGCCAGATATTCTCCGCTGATCTCGCCGCTGTCGATCACCTTTTGCGCCAAATCGTACAGCCTCCCGACACGCGGATCCCGATCATGCAGCTGGTGGCCAAAACCAGGCAGCTTCTCCCCCGCTGACAGGAACTGCTGCAATTTGTCCGCTACAGCATTTGTATTGGAAGACAGCTCCTCCTTCGTTTCATATAAGAGATCCATTGCTCCTTCCACAGCTCCGCCATGAATATCCCCCAGCATATTGATGCCGCTGGCAACCGCCGAGTTAAAACTCACACCGCATGTTGCCGCCATCCTGGCTGCTGCTATCGATGGGGCTCGCGGTCCATGGTCGGCTCCGGCTACGAGCACACTTTCAAACAATCGAGCTTGCTGGTCGGTTAATTCCTTACCTATCAGCAGAAAGTACAGCATCTGGCTATAGCTGACATTTCCGATCAAATCTTCAATCCTTTTTCCGCGGAGGATGATTTGATTTTTCTTGATGTCACTGATTTCCGTTTCCCACCACGCTCCGCCATTCTTGTAATGCTCCAAAGCACTTCGTCTGCCCATATATTTCACCTCGTATTCTTGTATGCTAGTATATGTTCACGTCATCAAGGTTCAGACTGATATATTCCTTTGCCGACTGTAAGCACCTTCTTGCATATTCTTCGAAGCCTAAATTCCCAGACCGCCTTGAATGGGGTATTTCTAAAGAATACGGCACTTTCGGGATCTCCTGTAATATCTCTTTGATCGGGATCCCGCCCTCCCCGACGTAAAGGCGCTCCTCCCTCATGATCTGGATCATCCGCTCTTTTGACGCTGGGATTTCCTTCTCTGCATCACATAAATGAAACATATGAAACCAATCAGCAGGTATACCTTTGAGATCGTTTATATTTTCCTTCGACCGATGGAAATGATGAGCATCGATCATCAGTCCTGCGTTCTCCTGGGAGGCTGCTTGCAGCATGCCGACAGCCTGATTCAATGTGGCAATGGAGGCAACAGGGACGAATTCCAGTTCTATCGACAGATGATACGCCTTTGCCAGTTCACATAGCTCAATAAAACGTTCCGTTGCAAAGACGGCATCATCCGTCCAAACACTGCATAGCACATGCCGGGCACCCAGCTCCGCCCCGACTTCAAAGGCCGGTTCATACTGTTTCGGATCCATGCCATCCACTATTCTGGCAAGCTCGATATCCAGTACCTGCAGCCCAGTTTCCCGCAATGCTGTCTTTGTTTGTCTCAGCATCCTTCGGTCATTGGCCAAGTCATACTCTGGTTCATTCCTCAATCCCATAGAAATCGGTCTGATGCTTACAAAATCAAAACCCGCCTTGGCTGCGATATAAGTGAGGGTTGGAGGGGGACATGCCAATGCTGTCAGATGCGCCAATGAAAATTGATCCTTCACAGGAAATCAACCTTTCTGTTTGTTCATTCTTCTTAAGCAAGATCCGCCATTTGACCGTTTGATACTATCCACCCAATAGAAGCAGCGCTATTTCCGGAATGAGAATGATGAGAATCAACGCAAGCAGCATGACTGCGATATAAGGGACGATGGCTTTCGATATTTTCATGATCGATAAGCCGGATATTTCGCTGGCAACAAATAGATTGACGCCGATAGGAGGTGAGATGAAGCCGATGATCAGCGCCAAGATGATGATCAATCCATAATGTACCGGATCGAATCCCAGCTCGATTCCGACTGGCATCAATAGCGGGGTGAAAATGATGATCGCTGCCGTTGTATCCATTACCATCCCGATGAAAAGCAGCAAGATCACAATCAAGGAAATCAGGATGACAGGATTGTCGGAAATCGACAGCATTCCGCCGGCAATCTTGGCAGGCATCTGTTCAATGATCATGATTTTCCCGAATGCAGTGGCCGCTCCGATAATGACCATGATGGTCACTGTCATCAGCGCCGCATTCCGAAATACATCATACAAGTCCTTCAGGCGCAATTCTTTATAGATCAGCATGCCGGCGATCAAGCCGTACACAACTGCGACAACAGCTGCTTCCGTGGGTGTGAAGAAACCGCCATATATCCCGCCTAAAATGATCACAGGTACGATCAGCGCCCATTTTGCATCCCAGACAGCCCGTATCAATCGTTTAAAGGAAAAAGCTTCCCCGGTTCCGCTGTATCCATTCTTCCTGGCATAGAAATAGACATATAGCAGCATCAGGACAGCAATCAGAAGACCTGGCAGTATGCCAGCAATAAATAGATCACCAACCGAGGTCCCGCTTGCGACACCGTATACAATCATCGGGATACTTGGAGGCACGATAACTCCCAATGTTCCCGCTGCCGCGACGATGCCAGCTGCAAACTGCTTGCCATAGCCCATCTGAACCATTGCAGGAATCATGATTCCCCCCACGGCTGCAACAGTTGCTGGTCCAGATCCTGATATGGCCGCAAAGAAAAAACACGTTATGATCGTCGTCATTGCAAATCCGCCTTTTATATTCCCGACAACTGATTCAGCTACCTTGATCAACCGTTTGGAAAGCCCACCCCTTCCCATGATCTCCCCAGCCAAAATAAAGAATGGCACTGCCATGATCGGAAAGGAGTCGATAGAGGTGACCAATCCTTGAGCTAAAAATTCCAACGGCATATCCTGTGCGTATAGCAACGTAGCGATGGATGACAAAGCCAGTGCAATGCCAATCGGGACGCTTAACACCAGCAAGAGGCCAAAGCTGCCAAACATGATGATCGCAGACATTTCTCACCCTCCCAATATCATATTTCCGAGCATTATAATGCAGATGTTTGCTCTGCATCGGACAGCCCTTCCCTGCCGCGGAGTATATGGATTTGCTGCAGCAGCTGCTGTATGATCCGCCAGGATGTAAGCAGCATGCCGACAGGCGCTGCCAGATAAACCAACCCCATATTTATTTGCAAGGCCGGTGAACTCTGTCCCCACAGAAAAATCTGGGCACTGATTTTGCCGCCATAAATCAATAGGATTACAGCAAATGACAGAAACAGCACATTTACTATGATTTGGAGGATGACTCGCTGCTTCCCTTTCAACAATCGGTAAATGGCATCGATTCTTATATGCCGCTGTTTTTTCACCCCATAGCTTATGCCGATAAAGACAAGCCAGATAAAACAGTAGCGAGCCAATTCTTCCGACCAGCCAATAGATGATCCCAGGATAAAACGCATCATGATTTGTGCAGTGATGACGACGACCATGACAGACAGCAAAATGACCATCATGCATTCCTCCGTATATCGATTCCACCATCGGATAGATTTCATAAGAGCCTCCTTCTATCTATCAATCGGTTTCTGCCTCTATTTGCCTTAACCACTCATCTCCATACTTTTCTATATAGCTTTCACGAACCGGCATGGTTTCTTCCCGGAAACGCTCCAGTTCCTCTTCACTCAGTTCCGTTACCTTCATCCCCATCTCTTCGACAATGGCAAAGCTATCCTCGACTTCCTGCCGATTCATTTTCCGCTGCTCCTTTTGCACTTCGTCCGCCACGCGTTCCACTGCCGCCTGTTCTTCCTTCGTCAGTGACTCCCAAAAAGGCTTACTCACCATGAAAGGACTCGCATTGTAAATATGATTGGTGATTGTCAGATGGTCCTGCACCTCGTAGAAATGACTGTTTACCACATTACCCACTGGGTTCTCCTGGGCATCGACGGTACCTTGCTCCAGCCCAATATACAATTCGCCGTAGTTCATCGGCGTCGGGTTGGCGCCCAGTTCACGCCAAAGCTCCATATGCCACTCATTTTCCAACGTCCGGATATCGATTCCCTTGACATCGTCCACCGTGTCGATTTCACGTACATCATTGCTCAGCATCCGGAAGCCATTTTCCCAATAATTCAAACCGACTACGTTTTGGCTCTCCAATTCCTCCAACAGACGTTCCCCCACTTCCCCATCCAAGACACGGTAAGCTTCTTCCTCGTCAGCAAACAAAAATGGCAGCTCGAAAACGTTGAACTCATCGGCAAATTGTGCAATCGGTCCTGTCGACATCGATGCCCCCTGGATCGTGTTCAGCTGCATCCCCTCAAATACCTCCCTGTCTCCCCCGATAACGCTATTCGTATACACTTCGACATCAATGGAGCCATTCGTTTCCTGCTCCAGTTTCTCTTCAAACAAATAGAGCGCCTTACTCAAAGAACGGTCATCCGGAGTGGCATTTGCAAGGCGCATGACTTTCACTTCTTTTTCTGCTGAAGTCCCAATATTGCAAGCGCTTACAATAAGTCCCATGCTAATCAACGACAAAAATAGAAACAATTGCTTCATCCAATCCCCGCCTTCTCCTGAATGGAACGATTGTGTTTAACAACTTATAATCTCCCGAAGCGGCACACTTCTCTTCTCCCGAATGGACAGGTTGATGGCCTCCAGCACCTCCAGGGTCCTCAATCCCGCTTCTCCTGGTACGCGCGGAACTGCTTCCCCTTTCAATACATCTTCAAAGTGGGCTAATTCTGCCGCGATTGGATCCACAGTCCCCACCGGCAAGTATTGCGTTTCCATCAAAGGATGCTTCCAGCCATACGCTCCCTCCCTGTATTGGTAGCAGCGAAAGCTTGGAAAAGCCAAGCTCCCTTTTGTCCCGAAAAAGTGATAGCAATCCTCTTCATAAAAATGATAGATTGGATTTTCCTTTAGATTGAATTCATAAGACCAAGGAGATGGCACGCCGTCAGTCAGGAAATAATGGATGACCGTCCCATCTTCCGCCTCCAGAATTGCCGTGACCGCATCCTCCACTTCTGCCGACCGTATCTTATTCCGCCCGGCAGCGTAAACGCTTTCAATTTTAAGGCCGGTAACATAGAGTAAGTTATCCAAATCATGTATGCCATTGATCAACAGCGGACCGCCTCCTGCCTTCACCCGCCAAGCTTCTTTATAATAGTCATGATCCTTGGCAAGGGCCCACACCATATTCACCCCGATTAAATCTCCGATGACCTTGGTTTCCAGCAGCTGCTTCAAATGATTGATCTTAGCAGAGTAACGACGATGATGACCAACTAAAAGCTGCACCCGTTTCTCCCGGCAATGATCGATCATCTCCCGGGCTGCAGCCGTTGTATCGGCAATCGGTTTTTCAACCAGACAATGCAAGCCTTTATCTGCACAGTATTCCACAGCTTCCTTGTGCAAGTGATTCGGCAATGTAATAATGACTCCATCCAGCGAGCATGTATCGATCAGTTCCTTATAATCTTCATATAAAGGTACATCCAGCTCCTTTGCCCGCTCTTTTGCATCAGCGTTGTTCCCAGCTACTGCCGCCAATGTAAGACCAGCCATTTTTTTTGCCTGCTGTGCCAATGTGAATCCGTGGTTCAACCCCAATACAGCAATCTGCATCCTGTCCTTCTCCTTTTCGCATACTAGTATACAAGTCATTGGATGACACTATGCTCCACTATGGAGTGTGAGCTTCAAAATATGCGGCATACTTATCCATTATGCTGCCATAGTGACTGGCCGCTGTGTCGAGATGCTGATGAAGCCTCCGCACAGCTCCTTCTGCATCATTATTTTGGATCAGCGCAATCAACTCTTCATGATCACGAATGACACGGTCCATTTCCCTTGTCTCAAAAAATTCCAAATAACGGATTCGATTCACATGTCCCCGCACCTGACGTACGATTTCTCCCAAGGTCTGATTGCCGCATATTTCAAGGATTTTATCATGGAAAACCTCATCATAGCGGTAAAAGCCAACAACATCCACCCGTTCTGCCGCATCCCTTTGCTGGTCCATGATATGCCTTAATTCCGCCTTATAAGCACTGATCCTTGCATCAGCTTCATTCCATTTGACAGCAGCATCCATAAAAGCGACAGCTTCCAGACTCTTTCTGACTTGGAGCGCTTCCTGCACCTTTTTCTTCGATATATGCTTCACCCGGTTCCCCTTTTGCGGAATGATCTGCAGGAACCCTTCTGAAGCAAGCATTTGAATCGCTTCCCTGACAGGCGTTCTGCTCAGTCCCAGTTCCTCGGCTATTGCACTCTCATAAATCATCTGCCCCGGTTTGTATTGTAAGGTGATGACTTTGTCGTATAGATATTCATACACTTCATAAGCTAATGTCTTGCGCTGTACAGGCAGCTTGTTCATTTTGATCATCTCTTCATCATGGATTGTGGAAAACGATACTAGTATACATGTAATGGAATACGCTTCATGCTTCCACTGTATGCATGCATCCGGGATTAATTCCTGATGACAAGCAAGATCTTAAAAAAATTCCCGCAAAATATTTTGCGGGAATTCCAGCTCAAGGATATTTGTCAGACTCCAGAACGATATGCTACCATCAATAAAAGGAAAGGATTTTTATGGAAAAAGGAGGCGGTTACAATCAAGCATTTGGTTCCACTGATACTTCTGGCTGGCATCTTACCTTTAATGGCTGCAAACTTACCTCGCACCTTGGATGACTTATCCGCTCTCCTTTGGCTGCTATCGGCCTTATTATTCATCATCGTCATTTACATGGCAGTGAAAAGAGCAAAGGACAATCAAGAAAATACCCAGCGCTAAAGAGAAATGCTGGGCATTTTTAGTGCATTTAAGTTCACTCCGTGACTGCATCCCCCTTTTTCAACCCCGTTAAAATAGTGACCAGGATACTGCAGATACCAAGAATGACACCAAGAGCTCCGACAATGATGACGGCATTACTAGGAATCAATAAACCTGCCAAAATAAGACTAGAGAAAGCAAAGACGATAAAAACTTGGTAAATAGCAGAAACAATCTTCACCGCGAGATGACTGAAGAACGATAAGATGAAAGGCGGCAAAAACAGCAAAGCGATGATTCCAACATTCAACCAAATAATCATCGGTTCCTCAAACGAAACCGTATTCGGACCTGTAGGATTTGCAGCAGCCAAGAATAAAGCAGCAATTGCTAAAACGAAAAGCACAAACACCAAAGACACTCTTTTTAACATGAGAATTCTCCTTATTTCTATATTTACCAGAAAATGAGATACACTTTAATGTTGTACGCAGCCCTTATTGAAATGTTTCATTCTGTACCAATAGATTATTTCAATAGCCCAGCTCAAATCCGTTATTGCCTAAAGAATATAAACCATGATTTTGTCTTTGGATTTGCTGGATCATTGCTTGTCGAAACTGATAAGCTAGCTCTCAATCAAATTTAGATACAAAAAATAGCAAGGGGCGGCAAACTGACAGACCCTTGCTATCTCTATATTAAGCAGCGCGCTCGGAGGGATTCGAACCCCCGGCAGACGTGGTACCGGAAACCAATTTTTTATTATGAACAGATAACATAAGGTTTCATCACTATGCTTTTCCTTGTTTTAGCGCACGCCATACTTCATTAACTTACAATGCTTACTCCATATGTTGGCTCAGTATGTTAGCCTTTTGGTTTGCAATCAGGTTTGCAAACCAACTCTCAAATATTCTTAATCAGCGTATCCCTTTGAGCCCAAGCTTACACCGGTTCATGTCCTGTACTGCAGCGTTTGTCGCCTTGGCGGTTAGAAATATAGAGTATAATATAAAGAGACCGTTTAGACCATACAATTCACGAATAGGAATTTTATTACAACATATTATTTATTTTCCTTCAAAAATGTAAGATAATATAATAAGAAAAAATACCTATATTTGTGAAGGGGTCTTCAGATGAGTAAATCTATAAACATATCCATCATTAATATGAAAGGTGGAGTTGGTAAAACAACATTAACTATTAATATTGCAAACGAACTCTCAAAAAAGGGAAAAAAGGTTTTAGTTGTCGACATGGATCCTCAATTTAACGCAACGCAAAGCCTACTCTTATATAAAACTCGTCTCTCAAGAAGTTTAAATGTTAATAAAAATAACGAGGATGAAATAGAAATTAAAGAAGAAATAACTTCTTCTCAGCAATATGAAAGATTATCTAAAAATAGAGAAACAGTACTACAAATTTTCGGAGAAACTGATGTTAATAAACCTTTGCAAAATAAATCTCTAAAAACTAAAATTACAGATAAATTATTTTTAATACCAGGAGACCTCAAACTTACAAGAGAAGTTTCCGGTGATACTTCTTCTAAAGCCGGTGCTTTATTGAAACATTTAAGGGATAATGACTTGGAGGAAGAGTTTGATTACATACTGATTGATTGTCCACCCACTTGGTCCATTCTTACACACTCAAGTTTAGTAGCATCCGACTTTTACCTAATACCGAGTAAAGTGGATTTTTATTCTTCTATAGGTATAGAACTTTTAGAGGATACTATTAAAGAAAAATTAACAAATGATGTATTATATAGTTCATTACCTAATCAAGTTAAGAGGCTTGGAATTGTATTCACTTTAGTTCAAAGGAAGATTAGAGCAGAGGAAGAAAGAATTCTAAAGCTAAAAAAACAATTCCCTGATATAAACTTCTTTAATAGTGACTTACCTTATATGCCTTCTATACCTTCCAAGTTTGTAATGATTGAAGAGGCAAATGATAATCAAACATACGTACAAATAACCAATTCCATAGATCGTATTACTAGTGAACTGATAGGTAAGGTTGAGAAGGAGGTTAAATAATGGATAGTAAGCTATCAGAAATTCATTCAGATTTAAAAATTATTAATTCAAATAAGTTAAGTTCAAATCAAGGTCGACTTTTGCTGATGGGATTAACTTTTGAATTAATACAGAATAAACAATTATTCCCTAGAAATAATGATTTAAAAAACTTTATTAAAACTATTTACGAAGAAAACCTTGAACTTGAAAAGGAATATCGTGACTATCTATACTTATCTCGCACTTTATTAGGCTCAAGAGTGCTTAAAACGCTACTCATAAAAGATTACGATATGCTTCTACAAATAACCAATGATTTAATTGAGTTTTTACCATTTTCTAGCACCGAAAACAAATCTGTTTCCCCGAGGAATTCTAATAGCACTGATACAGATGAATGGGTAAACTTTTTGAGAGGTAGAAGTAATTGAATCTCAAGTATGATTGTAAAAATCAATTTGATATGTTTATCAGGGACTGCCATGCTGATATAAAAAAATCCTTTAACGACAGTCTATATAAAGTATTCTGCAGGATTTATACAGTTAACTACTTAAAAAACAGAATAGAAACAGAAAGATTCACACGCACTGAATATTTTAAAATCGTATTCTCGTGTTTGTTAGAATCTGTACAACTTTTAAAAAGCAATTACCTGAGAGGATCTGTATTGGTTTTAAGAAGTGCTCTTGAAAATTTTCTTAAACATGCAATTTTTACAGTTCAAGGAAATAGTATAAACATAAACGAGAAAAGTTATCTGGCAAATAAGAAACTATATGATAACTTAATTATTGATGAAAACCCTAACACACAAGAATATTCTACTTTCCTTCAATTACTAAACTCACAAATGCATAATTTATATCATAACATTTCTGGTATCTCTCATTCTTTAGTTTCTGGAAGCAGAGATAATATTCAGAGTTATTTTTCTGACTTGAGCCAAATAAACATGGAACATTTTAGGTCTACTCTTGATTTATTAGATAAAGCGAGTGATTTGATACTAGATTGGTTATTGATAATATGCCAGACTAGCCTAAAAAATTGGGAAAAAGAACACCTTAGTGAATTATTATCAGTTCCATTCGGGCCTAAAAGGAAAATAAGTACATACAAAAAACTTACCCATAAAGATTTTATTGAGGGTTTTAATGCACTAATATAAAATCAGTAATCTAATTCTCATATATTGCGCTAACTCAAATCTAACTCAGATTAAAAAGGGTTGCGTTAAGCTTTATATAAGAGAAGAGATGAGCAAAGAAATTCAGAGCAACCAGAGCTTCGAGAAAAATACAGACCCTATGATAATAAATAATTAACCCTTCCTCCGTGCAGGGTTGATTTTTTTATTCTTAATCACACCTTTCTTCACTCCAATACGATTATAGGAGTAAAAGGAGGAGATGAAATGCCAACACTAATCAGATTTGAGATGTACGGGGAGTATGTAAAAGCAAGAAATGAAATTGCAAAGGATCATCTACTTGAGTGGGTGATGTCTGAAGAAGATGATATTCCATTTCCAGAATTAACTCCAAAGCATCCATTGCTTAGAAAGTTCACACCGAGCGAAATTTTTAATTTCGAGGATCTATTTAGGAAAGATATGATGATCGTGCATCGGCCGAATCCATTGCTATCGTTATAAAGTAAAAAGCCCCCGCCGGATATTGGCAGGGGATTTTTTTGTCCTTATTTTACTTCCACATACTTGCTGGCAGCCGTGATATACAAACCGGATTTCAGCTTGTACATTTTAGAACCGCTGACCGTTAGCTCCTGGGCGATCGTGAAGGCTTCGCCAGGTTTTACCTTCTGGTACTTCGCGTTCCAGTCCGGCTTGTTGTATACCCATAGCCAACCATCAGGGTTATCTTTTACGATTACCATTTTGCCAACTGCGCCACCGCTGCCACTACCGCCACCAGGAGCTGTTGGTTTCTTTCCGTAGATTTCGCAAAGAGCATCAACCAATCCCCAAGCGGCATCAGATTTGAAAGAACTGTTTTTCAAGTCTGCCGCATCTTTACTGTTATCGATGAAACCAAGCTCAGTCAATACAGCTGCCATTTTAGATTCGCGCAGCACATGAAGATTTTTCTGCTTCATGCCGCGATCTGGCATGCCATATTTCCCAACCTTCGCTTTCATGTGCTTATGGATTGTGGCATGCATTTTACCAGTGGAGCTGCTTGCGCTTAGTGTAATATAACGATAGTCCTCGTATCCATGCCCGCCGCCCGCATTGATATGAATGGACAAGAAGAAATCAGCGCCCCATGCATTGGCTTCATTTGTACGCTGGGTGAGTGTTGGGTATGTGTCTCCTGTTCGGCTCATTTTAACCTCGAATCCGCTTGCTACCAAGCGGTCGCGTACTTTCTTAGCAATCTCAAGTACAACGTCTTTTTCTTTTAATCCATTTCCTTGTGCGCCTGGGTCTTTACCGCCATGTCCTGGGTCTATATAAATTTTCACCATAATAAATCTTCTCCTTTTTAGTAAATTAAAAAGGCTACCAATTGGCAGCCTTTATTTTTGGGGTTTGTTATAACTCAATACTTGCTTGCTATCGGTGACTCCGCCTGTTGTAGGGTCAATAGTGGCTTGATAAATCTGCGCTAAAACAGAAATGACTAGGTATGGATTACTTACAAAGTCCACGATGACTTTCCATAGTGTCGCCCAGCTGGTGATGTCTGTTGCTGTTAAATCTTGATAAGCTAGGACGGTAAAAACGACAGAAACCAGAAGCGGCAGTACAAAGTGAACGTTTTTAAAACGCACTTTCCAGTTAATCATTCAATCACCTCCTTTCAAGGAAATATGAAAGCCCGCCAGCTAGTCCTGACGGGCCTTATTTTAGATGTTGTTCAATGTCGTCTAATCGATCAATTACAACATCATATTTATCACTGAATTTTGCTAAAACATCATTCTGTGCATGAATCTGCTCATTTAGCTTGTCTTCCCGGTCTTTACTTGTACGCATTACATAGAAAAGCAGCCAGCAAAACAATACCGCAAAAGGTCCTTGAGTAACTAGATATTGTGTAATGTCCATCTCCATCCTTTCTCCCCCCTCTCAATAAAAAAGATCCATCATTTTGATGGATCCATTGTCTCTCTTGCATATTTTGGGTCGTTAGTGAAAGTGCCATCCACTTTCAACCCAAACATTTTCTCTGCTAACTCCTTTTCATCGTCATAGTAATAAGTGTGAATATCCAACCCATTATCATGTGCCATCTTTACAAGGTCTTTATCCGTACTCCCAGCATAAGTTCCAATAGCAAATGCAAACTCACTGATTTCATTCAATCGTTCTGGTGTAAGCTCCTGTATTTCTTTTTTGCGAAGCAAACGTACAAGCTGTATGTCCGGATCCTGGTCATGAATCTTTACCAAACTTGCCTCATCGAATGACTGAATAATTACATTATCATCATGGATTTTGTTTTCTTTTAAAATCTGCAACAACTGATCTTCCATTGTGATTTTGCCATCTACATTACTTCTGGTTTCAATATAGTATTTCACCTTGTTCTTATAATGAGAAGCGATGCTCCGCAGAGTTGGAACCTTCTGTCCATCTCCCGCATCCAAGGATTCAATATAATCCAATGTTAAATCCCTAACAAAACCTTCTCCGTCAGTGGTACGGTTTACATCTTCATCATGCATCGCGATTAATTCTCCATCTTTTGTTTCCCTTAGGTCTATTTCAATATAATCAGCGTCATCTTTGATTGCTCGATCATAAGAAGCAAAGGTATGTTCCGGTTCTAATTCTGATGCACCTCGATGCGCTATGATTAATGGATGATATTCTGTGCCAGAATCTGCACCACTAGCGAAAGAACAAGCGGATAGAAACAATAAACTACAAACTAGTAATAAATTCGTCATTTTTCTCATAATGCTACCAAACTACCATAACAAGAAAATTATAACAAGTTTATATTTGGTAGATTATCTAGTTCTATACTTTAGTAATCTTCACCAGTAATGTATTTGTATTGTTCTTTTTGAACCATTTCCTGCTCTACACCAGTTCGCAAATCATCTTTACTGCAATCCTTATACTCATATACCTTCTTTACCATTGCTGGGGTTGCCCAAGACTTAAACAAGGCACTAATCCAAAAGTTAGTCATCCCTATTTACTCCCTTCACTTAAAAGCTTGTCATATTTTATTAGTGTAAGTTCTTGACCAATTTGTTGAATGGACAGTTTTTGTTGTTGAAGAACCTCATCTTTCGCTAAATTCTTCAGCTTCTCTTCAGCCAACTGCCGACCAAGCTCATCTACACTTTGTTGTAACTCAATACTTCTGAGCTTCTCTTCCGCAAGCGCCTGTCCTAGTAAATCCTCATCAGAAGGTTGTGGTAGAGCTGGCTCAGGAGCGGTGCCTCCCTCTTGCCACTCGCCATCAATAAAAACAGGCAATATAAAAGCCAATCCGTCTTCACGAATTGGCTGTTTCCAAGTACTATTCTCTGGCAATTGATAGTTACCATCTTCATCTGGATATACTGTTATCCAGTCGAATAAATATTGTTTGGTCTCAGGTCCGTAAAGATGTGCTTTTCTCATTTCTCGACCTCCTAACTACTTGTAACAGTGAAATGTGTATCTATTGGATACCATTTTTCGGCGTCCCAAACGTCATCTGTATTATAGTCTACATAAACATTCCCATCTGGATTTATAATCCATCTAGCCAAGCGCGCTTTATAACCGTCCGTACTCGTATTTTGAATGAATACATGATCTTTTTGTGGTCTGCAATCGCCTGGTAGTGTTAAGCAAAGAAATTTTCTGTTTGTTATTCCTTTCAAAGCTCCCCTCAGGAAAACGTGGTCACCGATTCTCAAAACTTGCGGGGGAGCTGATTCGGTCCAAATCTGCGCACCTCCACGTGGAGTTAGATCCCGCCAACCTTCTTCCATGTTTCCAGCGGTTTGTAACCAGTCACTCCATACCCCCGCTGTCTTACGGCGCATAAACTCCGTTCTCGCCCCTGTCAGATAGGCGAGCTGAATGCCGTCGTCCGTGCCAGAGAAAATACTGTGCACGACCCCTCTTGCTGAACGTGGCGCATTGGATGCTGTACTACCAAATGATCTCCATCCAGTAGTGCTGGCGTCATTTAAGTTCATAAGATCCTGTAATCCATTGGAACCTAACCCCTCTGCTTGGAACGCCATTATGGCATTATTTTCAGCTTTATTAGCCTTAGATTGAGATTCTGCCGTTGTCTCCATCCTTTCCCAAGATGACCAGGTACCACTCTCTCTTGTTCTTGACCAGAATTCATCACGACGCCCCGCAATCTGGTAAGCGTACGCTGAACCGTGCTGGATATGCACTCCTATTACAACACTGCTTATTGGTCCGTTCATTGACCCTGAGTAGAAACCTGAAGTCGATAATGCATCCCAATCAATACCCGATCGCGCGGCAACTCCAAGGCCGTACTGCTGCACATAAGATTTAACCGTGTCAGCTTTTTCTTGCGCTCCGGCGGTTGTTTCGATAAATTCCGCAGTGCTTGAACCGTCGAGATTTGGATCCGTTCCGGTATCTATTTTCCAATTTCCATTTTTGTCAATCCCTATGTGACCGACAGCTCCATCATGTTCAAGTTTGACATTGGCATTGTTTGAATTGCCGCGTCGCTTGATATTTATAGGTGTGGGATCTGTCACATCAAAATTAAGTGGGCCTGACATGGTATCTCCCAACTTTGAGACACTTGCAGCTTTCGCTCGACTTTCAGCTTGATTAGCTTTAGATTGGGATCCATCGATTGTTTCAAAATCTTTATCATCCTTATTTACTACTCGAGCGCCCCTTATCACAGTTTTTCCGATGCTATCGGTATTGATATAGATATTATCATCACCGCCTCGATGGATAGTTCGTCGAATTTCTCCATTTGGAGACTTGTGTGATATTTTTTTATCATTATCAAGAATCAGATCACCGGACATCGTGCCACCGGTACGCGGGACACTTGCGTTTTTCGCATTAGATTCTGCCTTATCAGCCTTCTCTTGAGCTGCGGCTTCAGTTTCTGTTTTCGCCCAATCTCCCCAGCCGCCGTCTGCTTCCCTATACTTCCTTACCATGGATCGGATAACAGTGGACGATGACATATCATATATTGTTTGAACGGTTCTATTCGCACCCAGCTGCTCAGTCTCAATCAAAATAAAATCCCAAGGATAGCCTATGCTTTTACCTGTTCCGGTTTCAGCAATCGTTATACCCGTGGGATATTCGCTGTAATTAGCTGCAGCATCTCTTGCAGTAATTACGTTTATCTGTGTTGAATTTACTCTATGCGGATTATTGATATTATTTTTGTGACTATCAAAATCCTCTTTTGATGCTTGCTGTACGTCGTCTACGTTTCCTAATCCTACTTGCTTTTTTGTTACCCGATGAGGATTGGTCTGATCTTTCTTATGACTGTCTAACTCATTATGAGCATCATCAATCCCCTGCTCCCATCTATTCAGGTCATCTTCCCGAATCTCTGTATCCGGCAGCCAATCTGTCTTAGCTTCATACGCCATATTCACACCACCTCAAAAGAAAATCTAAAATCTAGTGTTCTGTTATCTTTCACATCCAGCTGCGAGCTACGTTCTGTAATAACCAGACCAAGTTCATCAAGTATTCTGATGCTATTTATCCGTGTGACTCCCTCTCGCCGACCGGTTAGTATAGTTACTTTAGTTCCCTCAAGCTCCTTGGAAACCATTTCAACCTCTTCTCCATTCAATTGAACCTTAGTGATACGATCAAAGAGGTCTTTTGCCACCCTTTCTTTATACTGACGGGTTATCATCTTAGTACCACCTCATTATTATCCAGTGTAACGGAGTAGCCAATCTTTAATTCCCTGACCTTTCTATACCGCCGCCGGTTTACAGTAACTTCATCAACAATCTGTATTGATTCATTGAGTGCAGCTCGTAATAGATAACCCAGATGCGCCGGCTTCATATCCTCAAGCGTCTGTATGATTTGTTTTACGAATTGCAAATCATCCACGTTCACGTCCACACTGAAACGGTATTGTTTTGGTAGCAGCCGCACCATGGCGCTTGGATTTTTCAGAAATCGATTGATTGCCTTCTCCAATGATAAAAATGTGACTGGCGGGATATTAGAAGCTTTGGCAAGTAACCGTGCTCTCCGCACCTCAATGTCATCTTCCGGATCCGGAATTACGTTGAGATTTTTTTCCCAACGCTGCAATCCCCAAGTGGCCGTGCTAATAAATAGCTGATCTGTAGCATCAAATATAGCTTCATTTTGCTTTTCAAATTCAGGTGCTTCAGCTTCCAGGATAATATTCATTTCTTTAATTTTACGAAGAAACTCCGGAAGGTAGGCTTGCATGTCATCAAACTTGCTCAACGATTGTCACCTCTCCCAGCCGCGGAATCTCTACATCTTCAAGCAATAGGTTTTCTGCTTTACCATTGATTTCAATATCCGCATAATCAGAAACAGAATCCGCATTGTAGACAATGTTATTGATTTGAGAAATCCGTACTACACTTTCCTCGAAGGCGATTCGTTTGAATAGCTTATTTACCTCGGATTCAATTTCAGCCTTAACCTCCGCGAGGGTCCGACCACCGACCGGAAGAACACTGGCGCTGATATTTATATCTTTCCACACGGCACTTTCCACGGTTACCTTAGCTCCAATCGGTGCCTCTCCCTCACCCATGGCAGGATCAGGATCGATATGATCCTGTACATTTTTTAGGAGCACATCAGAGGCTGGCTGCATATTGGCATCCGTGACCACAATTTTCACTGTGCCATCACCATCCCAAAGCGGAAAGACTTTAGCACGACCTACACCGTCTAGCTCTTCGGCCCATTGCTTATAATGCTGCTTATTGGCACTGACAGCTTCACGCCTCACCCTGACATAATATCTCTGCAATAGTGATTCATCTGTTTCTTCATCAGTACCAGGTACCAGCAGTTCCTTCAGAACCGCCTTTTCTAAGCCAGGTATAGTATTAATGGCTAACAGTTGCCGGTCTACAAAGTTTCCGTTTCCGACTGATCCCGCAGTTTCACACTGCAGAGTACCATCATCCAGAACAACGAAATATAAATTATCTCCATCCAGATAGAACCTGGTACCCTCGGGCACAGTCATGTTGAACTCCGCAGCCCGCACAGCCTTCGTCGCTTCGTTTCGAGTGACACCACCTTCAAGAGCACGCCGGTCCAAAAACTCCCCCTGCGCGGTATCTGCAAATACTTGTTCCAGCATGGTATCCAGCCAAACGTAGGACTGCGCTAATTCTGCAGCTGCCGGAGCTAATGCATTCCATATGACACTTCCTTCACGCTTATCGATGTCTGCCGGCACTCTTTCCAGCATGCGTTCCAT
The DNA here is from genome assembly GCF_002271665.1 of Terribacillus sp. 7520-G. NCBI lineage: Bacteria > Bacillati > Bacillota > Bacilli > Caryophanales > Bacillaceae > Terribacillus > Terribacillus sp. 7520-G. Next base: position 41,845 of record NZ_NQFP01000026.1, read on the forward strand.
GATTAATTCAAATGACTGATCTTCAAACATCTCCTATCACATCCTCTATTCCAATCACGCCTTCAACGCTGTGTACAGTGAAGCTCACGTGGTAGGCATCATCCACTTTCTCCAACACGAAATCTGATACTTCACTAATCCGGTCATCATACACAAGAGCTTCTTCTATCAACCTCGGTATTTCCATCTCCTTATAAGCTTCCGTGGTCTCTTTGTCTGATAGCAGCTCTTGCAATTCATTTCCGACATCATGACTATAGATCGGGTATGCATATCTCTCGGTGCGGAGTGCCATATATACAAATTGCTGGATCGCATCAATGCCAGTGATGACCTTATTGGTCAGCTCGCCAGTCTCAAAATCGATGTAATACGTTGAGGATGTTTCTATTGCTTCTGTTTCATCCTGCAGGTCTGTAAACTCCACCTCGGGAGATAATGCCATCCTAATTCCTCCTATATTCTGGCGAATAAAAAGAATGATTGCCCGCCAATCAGCGATGCAATCATTACTTTATCACCGTTATTAAGTTCACTTTTCATGCGCATTTTCTTTTCTTCCCCATCGATTTCTACCATGACAGCACGGTCTTTTAGATGATCAGCAACTGAAATCAAACCCTCAGGTATGACTAATTTGTTGTTTTCCCGCAATCTCACCTCAAGAGGACTTACACTAACAACTTCTCCAATTAAAAGATCTATTGGATTACCTGCATTTACAGCACCTTTTGCTAGAATTTTTATTGCATCTGCCATCCTCATGCATTCGCCCCCTCTGGTACAGTATTCTGTTTAACGACATCGAATGTCATCGTATGGCTGCTCCCTTTGAATTCATGCACATCATTATCAATCCAATAGTTACGATTGATACCCTCTTCCTTTATGATCACTCGTATTGGCATACCACTGACAGCCTCCGTAATTCCTACAGCTTTAATTCCTGACAGTTCTTCCTGAACACCTTTTTTCTGCTTCTGGAGGTTATTAGCTCGCTCTTGTAACTGACCGCTGTTTATATCATCAGTAACAGATTCCGTATACTGCAGCACTCCGAACTTCTTCTGATTCGAATTGTCGTTTGCTACAGCTGTATATGTTCGACCATCTTTCTCCATCCGAACTTTTACACGAGTAGCTGTATCCTCAATGGATGTTTTATAGCTGTAATCAATCAAGTTGTTACCTGACTCAATCACATATACCTCTGAGGGATCCGGCCATGCCCGCAGTCCCAACTTACCTTTTGTTGAGTACAACTGAAAGTTTCGTCCGTTTTGCTTGCGGCTTACCTTGTATGCCTGAAGCCAAATATCATAAAGCGACGTATCATTCTTAATCACTAAGGATTTAATGACATGTCCTGTATTCACCAAAGAAGTAAGTGGAATTTGAAAGTCATTCGCCATACGCCGGACAATCTGATCTGCACGCTGGTTGGAAAAGACATATACATCTTTATTTGCAACCATGTACTGCAACATGTCATATGCAACGAATCCCAGCAGCCCATCCTTTGGTGTCCGATTAAACACCGTTCCGCGAAACAGTTCAGTGCCTTTCCATTTAAAAAGAACCGTATCACCTTCATTTACGCTGTAGTACTTCTGTGCGCCTTGTTTGGTGACGATTTGAGCGGTTATTTTTCGCGGTGCTTTGTAACGCGCACCTTCCCAAGTCACTGTCTCAACAACCAGCTCCAGCCACTCGGTGTCTTTGACTAAAAACAGTTCAATCATTCCATCCCCCCTTTCGTTTAGGGATTTGTTCTTAATTGAAATTGGAAATGTTCATTATTTAAAAGACTTTACGAATAACTGTTGGCTATTAGTATTTTTATAGCCAATTCTTTTATAGAAATCATGAGCTATTAATCTCTGTCCGCCAGACCGTAATCTGATTTCTTTATAGCCATTTTCTTTAGCCCATTCCTCTGACTTCCTCATTAATTTAGATCCTATTCCGCCCTGCCTATAATTTTGGTCTACAATAAGTCCACCAATCTCAGCATACTCTAGCTCTATTAATAGCTTTCCAAAAACGTGAACCCAGCCCAGGAGACAACCATCACCCTCATATACAAATACTTGATTGTCTTTTTCATTAAGCAATCGACGAATCCTATTTTCTATTATTTCTTGTTTAGATGGATAACCCAATTGTAAAGTTAGTCTAGTTACTTCTTTGTAATCATTTTCAGTCAATGTTCTTATCAACAGTGTCACCCCTCGAGCAGAATAATTTATACAATTCAAATTTATCATACTGAAGAAAGAACTTATGAATAACATTGAGTGTTAGCTAGGATATTCAAGGAATTTTAAGTGTTTGTCCAGGGAATATCCAGTGCCCCGGCTGCCTTATATTTCGCTTGTCGCGCTTGATCATCATCGTTTTATTCGCTTCCCAAATCTTTCGCCATTGCGTGCTGTCGCTGTAATATTTGCCAGCAAGCGCCCAAAGCGTATCTCCGCGCTTTACCTTGTGACTTTTGGGGGCAGATTTAGAAGGACGCGTCTGTTGAGTTTTCTTTTTCTGCTTAATCTTCCGCGGAGAAGCCATTTTGTACTCCTTCAGGGTGATATCAAAATCATGATCCCCGATGTCCTTTTGCCCTTCACTATGATCAAAAGCATCAATGCTGCACTTAAAATTGATCTTAGTACCTGTTACAAGGAACTGTACCGTTTTTTCGCTATCTAGCCACTTTTCAATAGTTTTAATAGCATTTTCCGGGGCAGGAAAACCGCTATACTCTGCAAGCGGCGAATAGTCTTTCGGAAAAAAAGACGAGAACGAAAATGTTTTCGCTCCCGCCTTATCCAAGAATGTCAGCTCGCCGAACTTACTCACTCGAACCGTTTCATTTTGTGTACTGTTTTTTATATCAAGGGTTTCCGGAAGAATCGGAAACCGCAATTTCTCTTTGTCTTGTGACAGCCAGAATTCGTATACCGATTTACTCATCCGGTACTCCCTCCGATCCTGTTCGAATTTCTTCTTCGAGCTCGTCCACAATGGCTTTCTTGACCGCATCAGCCACGGCCTGAACATCTGTATCGTTCTGATAGATATTGTCTCCAGTAAAGCTTACATGAACAACAGTTCCTTGTTTCTCCACATAGACAGTCTTATTGGCACCACCAATGGCTGCAGCTGATTGTCCGGGATCAATCTGTGTTTCACCCTCGTCATACAGCTGATATCCCATGGACTGTGCCGCTTGATTCAACAAGTAGTGACCGCGGATTCCGCGTTCTTCTGGAATGATCCATTCGCGCTTTCCACCTTCACCGATACGAGCTATCTGCTCATTAGTGATTAAACCGCCATTTGCATAACCGCGGTACCCGCCACCTCTTGCCATGTTTCGCATACCAGGTGTATTGAACACGGTACCGTATCGTGCCTTGATGTAGTTGATGGAAGCAACTGCGTTGTGAACAGGGTTCCAGATGTCGTTCATTCCTTTGCCCTTATAGGCCTGGAATGTTGGATCGATCGTCTGCATTAACCCTTTGGAAGGTGTGCCGCGCTTGGCGTTAATATCCCAGTTGTTTATTGCCCGCGGATTACCACCAGACTCTCGCTGTGCCATCATAGATAGTGGACCAAGCCAGCTCATTGGCGTGTTCGTTGCCATCAGAGCTGCAGCTAGCCAAGCAGAGATATCGCCGCCCACTCCGTTCATATTGGAGAAGGCTGCTGCTAGAGAGCTTGCTTTGCTTTTCGCAAAGTTCTCAATGTCTACATCATCCAGACCCTTGATGATACCGATAGCTGCAAACTGACCATTTGCTCGCATACGGCGGGATGGTGAGTGGATATCTAACTCTTCACGGAATGCCTTATCTACACGCTCTGCCAAATCCTTGGCTGCTTGCGTCACATTAGCTCCAGAGTCGTTCATACCTGAAATGAAGTGACCCATTAAACCTGTTCCCCATGAAGGAGCTTCTGCTTGAGCACTCATGAACGGCGTCCGCACATGACGGTTCAAGTATGATCCAGTATTTGTTGCAGTAGCATTTTGCCCTGCTGCGAATCCATTCACAACACCTTTACCGTAGGTAGATGAGTAAGTGACCATTTGTTGCATTGGCGTTTTGACATTCTTTTGTTTCCACGCCTCCATTGACACGACGTTCTTCTGAATGCCAGTATCAAAGCCGCTCGTAAACTCTTGACCTACTGCAATGGACTGCTTTTGCATACCATCTAAATCAACGTACGGCGTGATAGATGGCTGATAAGAATAAGAGGGTGCGGTTGTGATAGGCGTGACAGTACTGCTACCACCTGTCGCTGCTTGTTGCATGTCGTCAACCACGTTCATGCCCAACTTATTCGCTGCTTGAGCAAGTAACATCTTCCCGCGACCTTTATTATTTTGAGTCGGAATAACAAACTCATTACCAGCTTCACCGATCCAGGAGATTGTGGGCTTTGTGATATAGCCGCCGGTAGCGTTTTTATCTACCTTACCGGCATTTCTTCCACGTTCTCGACCTTTTTGAAATTTTTCATTTATACCACCAAAAAGATCCCTAGATCCTTCTTTAATATCTCCCCACGTTCCAGAAGCCCAGTCTTTTACATCTTGCCATTTACCACTCCACCAGCTCGAACTGAATAGTGTTTCGTTGGCAGCATCCAAAACGTTATTCCAGATATCAGTCGTATCATTCCATGTATCTTTAGCCCAATCTTTGGTGTCTCCCCACTTTCCAGACCACCATTCTGAACTGAACAAAGTAGTCGAAATGGTTGTCTTTGCAGTGTCCCAGATATCAGTTGCTGTCTCCCATTTATCTTTAGTCCAAGTTTTTACTGAGTCCCACTTGAGGCCCCACCATTCTGAACTGAACAACGTATTGGATAGAGTGGTTTTTGCTGTTTCCCAAACATCTTGAGCTGTTTCCCATTTATCTTTAGCCCACGACTTAACGCTTTCCCATTTCTCACCCCACCATTCGGAGTTAAAGAGTGTGTCGTTGATAGTTGTAACAATCTTTTGACCAACTAATCCATCCCAAGCATCTTTTGCCCACGTTTTAACAGACTCCCATTTACTTATCCACCATTCACTATTGAACAATGTCTCTTCGAGATATCCCCAAACAAAACCAGCTTGTTCAATCCACCAATCTTCACTGAAAATCGTCTCTGTTGCAGTTTGCTTTATTCCATTCCACCAGTCAGATGTGTCAGATAGTTTATCTTTAGCCCACGACTTAACGCTTTCCCACTTTTCTCCCCACCATTCGCTGCTGAAAATAGTACTTCCTATATTCTCTTTTACACTTGCGAAGGTGTTAGAAATGGAAGAGCCCGCATCGGATGCTTTTTGCTTTATTGATTCAAAGGTCTTCGTTATACCGCCATCTTGAATCCATTGACCGACTTTTTCTCCGCCCATTGATCCAAGTATTCCACCGGCCACACCGCCGATTACTGTTCCGACCCCTGGAACTATACTACCAATTGCAGCACCAGCAGTGGCGCCGGCAGCACCACCAGCAACGTTACCGATTCCACCACCTAACTCATCTTTTGAGGTACCCAAAAGTGATAGCCCGCCGATTGCCGTACCAAGAATAGGCACACGCTTGATGCCGTTCTTCCCCCACCCAAGCGCTTTGGATAAGAATCCCTCGCCTTTCTTAGGCGCTGGTGCATTCGGTGGTGTAGAAGGGCCAGAAGGCGGTCCCTTTTTCCCTTTTCGACCCTTCGTCCAACCATGCGCCTTCTTTCCGATTTTCCAAGCTCCGGAAATCCCTTTCGTAAGCGGACTAAGCACCATAGATGCAATTGATCCTGCTATTAAAGTTCCTATTGCTGCGCTAGCAAAAGAACCTTCACCTGAGAAAGCGTCCTTCCACATGCCGCCTACAATGCCAAGACCGCCTTTCATTCCCTCTACAATACCGGTAAAAAGCGCTTCTCCAATGACGGTACCCATATCAATTGCCCAGGGTTCGCCGGTACTTTGCCACCACGATTCCAATTTCGGCTTAGCGGTGTCATTCCACCACGATTTCACGTCATCCAGAATGAATTTGACCTTACCTTCAAAGTCCAGGTTCCGGAATTCTTCATTCTCAAGATAATTCTCTCGAAGATAATTGAATCCGTCCGCTAAGCCTTGGAAAAGAGGTGTGGATATATCTGTGGCTACAGATACTATGGTTTCTTTCCATTCTTTCCATTTGTCCTGATTGTTGTCGATCCACCCTACGACTGCGTCCAGCTGTGGCATCAATCCATTAAGGATACCGTCTCCCGCTTGTCGGAAAGCAGTTCCGATATAACCTGTAATCGTACTAAGCTTCCCTCGAGCTGTTTGAGAAAGTTTGTCTGCCCCGCCAGAGAATCTATCATTTGCCTGATTGATGAAACCGTCCCAACCCATTTTTTCATAATCATCTGCGGTGACTTTCATGGAGAACTCTTTCATTCGCTCAAATTCGCCCATCTGAGCGTCAGCGAGCGCCTCCATGGCGTCGTTTACCGTTTTGCCAGGTGTAAGGGCAGCCATGTCGCTTGCAACCGTCAGGAGAGACTGCGCTTGCTTCACATCACCATTGGATAATCCAATACCGCGCGTCATAGCCGGGAACAATTCATCCATATTGAATGGCGTACTATCCGCATAACGCCCGAGCCAGTCCATTGTCTCTTTTACTTTCTCTTTGTTACCATCTAACCAATGATTCATCGAAACTGTGTACTGCTCGAAGTCCATCGCTGAACCTACGGTAGCATCAGTTAATTTCCCAGCCCCAATAACACCCAAAGTAATGGTCACCATAGATGGAATTGAGGTAATCATAGATTTAATGCTTCCAAGCGTACGTGTAGCCATATCCACTGCTTTGAACGTGACGGAATACGATTTGGAAGCAAATCTCTGGCTATAGTTTGCTATTCGGCCGACAGTTTTTGTGACCTTATCGATGACAGATATCGTTACCGAATAACCGCGCTGCAGATTATTTCGTACATAAGTTGCAATTTTACGCACAACTGGCGTCGCTTGATCCTTCGCGGTAATGGCGAAAGCATAAGAGTTCATAAGACTATTGTTCATATAACGCTGCAGCTTCTTCATCATAGGAGTCGCTTGATCCACAGCCTTTAAGATGACATCGTGCGTCTTTGGCATTTTTTGTTGCATATATCTATCAATTTTTTTCATCTGCCTGGTAGCCATATCATTGACTTTCACTTGAATACTGTAGGCTTTCTGAAAGTCTCGCAGGATAAAACGCTGCAACTTTAACATACCTTTCGTTACACGGTCCTCAAAACGAACTGTAACAGGACGCTCCCAGCGCTTACGCCGCCGATCCATCTGATCCAATTGACCAGTAATATATTTCAATTTTTTGCTGATACGGTCTTGAAGTTCGAACCTCGCAGTCAGTTTAGCCATCTATTTCCTCCTTTCATTATTTTTTCTTTTTAGCATCAGCCGCTTGTTTCGCAAGTACTTCCAGCTTATGGTCTATAAAACCAAAAAGGAGGCTCCTGAATTTTCGCGGCGCCTCCATCAATTCAAGTAATTCAGAGGGTGACCAATGTAATTCATGCATGGCATAGTAAAAATACGTTGCCTCTCGGTTTCCCTCTCTTATGAGTTTTTTGCTGCTTCTTCAAGATCCTCAAGCGTATCGTCGAAGCCGTTCACTTCCATCGCTTTTGTAATCAAATTTGAGTACTCGCCGGCAACAGATAGAAGTCTTTTTGCCACTTCTACAGGGTCCTCTGTCTTGTAAGCTTCACGCAGTTCTTTGCTGCGGAAGTCTGGATAAACAGTTGTTTCTACAGCGATACGCGCATAGAAGCGTTGTGTATCCAAATCTTTAACGCGTCCTTGGCCTTTCACATTTTTAAATGTAGTGCAGGCCTTCTCCAGTTCATCAATTCGCTCAGTAGGGATGGCTTTGAAGATGAATGGAACGATATTGCCTTCCTTATCCTTGAATCGCTTTGAAATAGGGGCTGTTACTTCCTCCGCCTCTTCAACTGCGCTTGGTAGGAAGAATGATAGATCGTGTACTTTTGTTTTGTTTTCTGACATGTGAATATCTCCTTTATATTTGAATTTGTTTAACTGCTAATTAAAACGTCTCAGATAGTTCTTCTGGAAGATCAATGTTTTCGAATGTGAAAGGCACTTCCTCTTCCAAAGCTTCAGAATCAACATCCAATCCCGCCACCTTCGCAGAATCGAAGTTCACGTCATACAAGTTAACCCGTTCCGTGCCACGGCCAGACGCTTTATCATCCAGCACCGCCTGCAGCGTGAAGTATGGATCATTTCCGTTTTTCACGTAATCAATCATCAGCTTCACGAACTTGGAAGTTACCTTATAGAAAGTAGCAGTTCCGGTACCATTCGCTCCGGTCGTTTTGTGACCGGTCATCCGACGTCCCATTACGTTTACTTCGGACTTATTTTTCTCGATATTTGCTTCAAATGTCTTGATGTAAGCCATTTCCTCACCATCCAGAAATAGGCGACCCTCTTTTCCAGAGATGGTATTTTGCGCTTTAAATTGCCCCATCTTATCTCACCTCCACGTTGAAGAAGAATTTCTCTGCAGCATCCACTGGCTGCGCGGCCATGTTGGTAATGAAACCATCACGATCTTCTGTAAGTTGGATTTGAATATCGGTTTCGGAATCGAAATTCTCAATACCGCCGCCGGCTTGCAACTCTGTCATGTACTCCACATACAAGGAACGGACAAACTGCAGACCGTCCTGGGAAGCCGGGATATCGGATCCCGCCTCTTTACGAGCTTTGATAAGATCCTTCAATTGTGCCGTCAAATCATTGTTGATCGAGTCCAGTACACGAACGATCTTGTTCTTGCTGAACATTTTATTTTTTTCAGTCGTGAAGCTAGTGAGAGAGCTGATATCCTTTTCCACGCTGACTGTTTTATCACGGGGATCAAAACTAAAGATGAATTCACCTTTGTTCAACTTTTCAATGATTTGATCCTCATCCAATCGGTTCAAAACGTCGACAGCACCCGCATACTCCACAAATGTCAACGACTGATTAAATCCGGCTGCAGCACTTGCACCCGCAACCCACGCCGTGGCAAGATGCGGCTCTATTCTTGTTCCATCTTCCAACAGTACGCCTTCTGTTACGTTGATGACTCCCTCGTGATCCGCTCGATAACCAGCAAGTACACCAGTCACCTTAATACCTTGGTTGTCACGGATTCGCTTAATGAAGGCTGTGAACGTTGCTTTGAGCTGCTCATCACCTTCTACCGGAAGGGCGATGCTGTTGAAATATTCCGTTTCAGCTGCAGCTAAGAAGTCCGTATAATCTTGAACATTCGCTTGACCGTTATTTCCGCCAAGTAATGAAGTACCAGCTGTAGGTGTCAGTTCCCCGGTACCCTCGAAGGAAACATAGTTATTGGCTTTCAGCTCTTCTGCTGCAGCGACAGTTTGTCTATCCACCTCATCAGTACCAACAAACGTCAATACATCTCGACGGGAAGTGTCGAGCACGTTCTCAGAGATTCGAATTGAAATATCGTTTCCTTTCTCACCGCCGTACTTCGCTGTTACTGCCAGCGTTTCGCTGAGCTGCGCCCTAGCTTGCTCACCTTGATTCAAGCGATACAACAGGACTGTCTGTGCTTTCTTCTTGGCTTCCCTATAAAGCAGAAGCGTAGGATCATCGATATTTAAACCGATTTTTTTGTTAAGGTCCTCAACAGTAGAGATAGCGAGAAACTGTTTCGCTGGCCCCCAACTGAGCACAACTGGCAGTGCTACTGTCCCAGTCACTCCAGAAGCTAGGCGGTCCTGTGCTAGTGTCTTGAAATTGAAGTAGATACCGGCACGTTGCTTGCTCTCTACAGATGTAAATGTCCCACCATTCATATCACTTTACCTCCTTCATTAGAAACGCCCGAATCAGGCGCTTTGCCTCTGTTTTGGTGATTGTATTGCTCTTGTAATGCAAAAGAGCACCATTGAACACTTCCGGCCGTACACCGAATAATGTCCTACTGTGCTCTTGCAATTCATGGATATAAAATTCTGATTCCGTTGATGCTGGCGGCTCTACCGCTTGTGTTGTTTTGGTGGCAGTTGCCGTCTTTGTTGTTGCTTTTGTAGTCATCCTTTCACCCCACTATTCATTTCTACAAACTCAAGACCGGGTGCCTTTTCTTGTTCATAATGATACCTGCTATTCCAGGAGAGAATTATGAACGCGACACCGGACTCTCCAACCCGAGTTTCTATACGATTGACCCTCAAGTAATCGCCAGTTGGCTGCCCATCTTCGCTCACAATCGGCAGCACACTTCTTTCTCTACGCAATGTATCTGCAATACGCTCAGCTTCTGCATTAGCTATTCGAGAATTATCGTGAAACAGCTTCACATTGAGCGTATATGCCTTTAGAAAGGTCATATTGGTGTCTCCCGCATCTGTAGCTTGAACAGGAGGGAAATACAGCGACGGTTTCTTAAATCCCTGTGGCAGTTCGTCTGTGTACACCTGGTTCGGGAACAGATCATAGAAGTATTTCATGATAGATCCTACTTCCAAGTTCATATATGATCACCTCCCAAAGTTTTTGTCCATCCATTGTTGCAGCTTCTTCTCCAAACTCTTCTCAAACATGAGCTCAAAGATGCGAAGCGCATTATCCCAATAGTTGGTTCCATCAATCCATTTCAAGATCAGCAACATGCCAGTATCGGCTCCAGGATCATAAACAAACCGGTCACCTTTCCAATAGCCCGGTACCCAACGGCTATCTTTCCCTTTTGCTGGATCAACAGTGAAATGACCGTCATTGGCATAACTTGCGTAATCCAGATTTGTCCCGACATCCAAGGTCATTCCATTATCTGAAATCTGCCAGGCATTCTCTCTATCTCCTTTATTAAAGGAATTGAGCAAACGGCGGGTATCGACTGTGTTAGTCCGTATGATTTCATCCTGGATAATATCCAAGAACTCATACCCCATGCCCTCCAGCCATAGCTCCATATCTGCCTTCAATACGCCGCTAGACATATCATCCATGGCTTTTCGGAAGGCATCTAGTCCATCAATTTTCAAAGTGCTTCCTCCTCTCTTACAGCTGCCACCTCAATGTGGTGATTACGAATCCGCCGTGGTTTTTGCAGGCGGAATGCATCCTCTTCGAATATAACCCGATCATTCGTCCTAACATCTGTATCCGGAAGGAAAAACACTTTGTAAGTTTGAATCAATTGCCGCTGCGGTTCTCCTTGTGCAATGCTCTGACTCTTCTCAACAAAATAAGCTGGAACTTTTGATAAGTCCGGCTCATCTGGGTAATCGTACTGTTGTTGCATATTCTCCACAGAAACGCCAAATGTAGGCTTGGTAGAGCTATCCTCTGCTTTCAGATGGTAAATGTCACACACGTCTGTCAGCATGTTTAGAAAGCTCATATGCCTCTCATCCTCAATCTGGTTTTTTGAGTGACTGTCACCACTGGCAGCAGATCGGCCAACAGATTGGAGATATCCGGTTTCCGGATGCTCTCCCCTGAAGCCAAGGTATAGGAGTAGTCTCCAAGTTTCTCAGATTGATAGCCTTTTACGATGGATTCATCACTATTTATCAGAGCGTAGAACTGAGCCAGCTTCTGGATAGCAAGTTTTATCTCTGGTAAAGCGCCATCTGATTCTGTCAGCGGTCTTCCCAACTGCTTTTTGATATCCAACTCGGCCTCCAAGATATCTTTTTCAATCAGATTATCATCCCGATTCATGACAACCGGAAAAGCACCGGAATAAGCTTTGACCTCGTCAGGAGTAACAAACATATTACAAACCAGCTTCTGTCTGCAGTTTAAGAATCAGCGCGACACGTTCTTCGTTATTCCTAACAGAAGCAACGTCTCCATCAAATCCAACAATAATAGATTCCAGCTCATCCTTTTGCATCTTCTTGAGCTCATCCTCTGTCAGTGCTTCTGCGTAAGGAGGCTCATTCTTTCCCTTGCCCTTGCCTTCTCCCTGATCTTCTTCAGTAGTCTTCTGTTCCTTCAGCTTCTCGCTTAAAACATTTGCTTTTACTTCGAAGTGCTTATTGTCTTGCAAGTAATCATAAATCTCCTTTGATACAGGAGTCTCTTCATCCTTCCGCAGCACCTTACCATGCACATCATATGTCTGTCCCTTAATAAGCTTTGCTGTGAATTCCATAACTATTACTCTCCCAACTTAATAATTTTGGAGACAGCATCTTCTTCTTCAAACACACTGTCCAGCTTAGCCGTAAGCACGATGATAAATTTACGCTCACGAATGTCCTTATCAACTTCGATACGGATGTTACGAGAGAATCCAAGGATAAGGTTTTTCGGATGAGCCAGTAGGATATCAGATACATCACTTTGCGCCTCGCCGATTGTTGTTGTATATGGCTGCATATTCGCAACGCCGCGGACTGGAATACCGAATGCAGAAGCAAGGCCGCCCTGTACTGCAGCATCACCTAGATTCGTTTGGCGATCGGCAACTTTATCTTTCCAATCTACTTCGGTACCAGGAGATGTATAGAAACGAAACTCTTGCGGCACTCGAAGATATTTCGATGGCATTGCTTTGTATGCCCGTTTGAACACTTGACGAGAGATTGGCTCGCCAGCGGCATCGACAATATGAGATACAGCCTGCTTTCGGAAACCGTTCAGCTGCGCAAGATACGGATCATCGGAATCTGTGTCTCCATTCAACATAAGCTCTTCAATATCCACTGCTGCACGCTCTGCCAGCAATGTCATGATTGTGTTCTTCAAGTTATCGCCTTCGATGTTGTTCTCCAACGTATCGTAAGTGATGTTTACTTCTGCGATGACTTCCTTAGCATTAAGTGAAACAGTCCCGGTCGTAGGCGCAACTCTTTGCTCTTTCGTCAGTGCCACGCCCTCGGTACCCGCCCGGAGAATACGTTGACCAAAGCCGATTTTTTCGATTTTCTGAGCATCACTATCCATAGGTACCACACGCGCATCTTTAAGAATGGTTGGTGTATTTTGGACCATGCGGATAAATTGCGATGACTGTTTCGGATTCATTAGCCCGCCAGTTTTTAGTGTGGCGAGCGTCATTTCTGCCTTGTTGATGATTTCTTCGTTTCTCAATGTATTAACCCCCTATTAAAGTAAGCCGTCCCAAACAGATGCGGATTTTTGTACATCCGTATCATTTGGATCGTCATCTGATTGTTGTGTAATCCCCCGTGCTTGCTCGACCTTCTCGATGCGGTCAGTAAGCGGAGCTAATTTTTCATCAAGAATCTCTCCAAATTGTTTTGCAAGATCCTCTTCCTTACCTGTACCTTCACTACTAGCTACCGGATTTTCTTCTTTCTCCAAATCATCCAATCGCTTCTGAATCGGAGCGAATTTGTCATCAAACATCTTCTCCAAATCTTCTTTCTTCACGTCTGTGTCCTCCTCTTTTGATAGTGGCTTTTCTGGCTTGCTTTCCATGGCCTTTTGGATATCGCCGGCTGTTTGAATCTCCGCTATGATCTCCAAGAACTCCTGTGCAGCTTCTTTAAGCCTCTCGAAGTCGGTTACTTCCGGTGTGCGGTTATCCCAAAGAGCGTTATGGTATGCTGCGTCTAAACCATCCCATGCTGCCCAAAGATTACGACGGCTTTGGTTTGCCTCATAGTTGTCCCGCACTTCACCTTTTTGAACTTTCTCTTTTGATGAGAAGAAGCTTTTGATCATATTAAAAAATCCAGCCATCTCGCTCTCATCAGGAGCAGATACTGGATCAGCAGCTCGCTTTTCAATTATCTCGGCCTTACCCGCCATTGAATAACCGGTATATTCACCTTTCTTTATGGATTGCCAAATCTCATCTGTAGCTTTAGTGACCAGTACCCATGACCCCTTTGCGATGTCGTGACCGCCAATCTCCATGTCACATGGAGCAATGTACGATTCGACAACCTCACCGACACCTGCCTGAAAATCATGCTGCGTATCAATATTGCGGGCATCCTTCATAAATCCATGAGCAGCTTTTTCGATTTCTGGTGCAGTCATAAAATCACCATGCGAGTCTTCTACATCCGGCTCATATACAACGCCGTACACCAGCTGTTGTTCCTCTTCGTCTTTATTGACGAATACTTGAACATGCTTCTGGAAATCAGGTTTATCATCAGACTTAGTAAAGAAGAATGTCTTTTGATTGGCGCCCTTGTCCACGTAACTTACGTGAGTAATAGAAGCGTTTTTTAATTCACGTGCCATCTATTGTTCACCTCCTTTCAAGCAAAACGAGCCGCTCAAGAAGAACGGCTCGTTTTTTATTTCAATGCTCTAGCAATTGTTGAATTCTTACCAATTTGTTTCTTTCTTGCTTTATCAGAATAAAAAATTACAAGGATTTTACCATATTTATATTTCTTATCTGTTGCATACCAGTATTGCTGCTTAGTGTATGTTACTTTTTTAGCTTTTAGGCGATTAACTACTGGTCTACCTAGTGTATTTAGTAAAATGTTACCTGCTGGGCCAGCCGCGAAATAAACCGCAGTGTTAAATGCACCATCCATGACAAGATTTTTTAGAGCATTTAAGTTCTTTGTACTACCTAAATACTCTTTTTGTTTTCTCCAATTGAGGCCACCGCCGCCCTCTATAATTTGAACACTTCTAGTTTGGAACCCACCACTATCCTTAATCACGGGTCCTACAGGTTGTGTATCTAATTCAACAAACTCAGAAATATCTGGATTTTCTTCGGAGCCTGAGTATATAATTTCTATGTCTTCATCTGCTAAAAAATTACCGGGCTCTTCAACTGTAGAAACATCAGAGTTAACATCTACCTTTTCAGAAGAATCGTTACTCGCGGCAGAACTTTTTGTTGCAAAAAACGGAGATAAAGATGAAAATACTAATACAGCAGCAACCAATACCATAAATTTCTTCATTCGTTACTTCCTCCTTAATTTAATTACATTTTCTAGTATATGGATAAGGAGAAAGAACTGCAAGAGTTTTTTGAAAATTATTACATTGGAGGTGATATTATGAAGAGAGGTATGAACTTCCCACTCTTTCTTACTCTATTTCTCATCACTAAATTGGTAGAATACACTTTTTTTGATAATTCTATGTTCCTTCTAAGCTATCTAGTAGTTGTTATTTATGGTATTTCTTTTGTAATAGCGTACTGGAATGAGAAAAGAAAAAGCAGTTATTTAATCATTGTTCTACTAGTATCGGGTATTTTAATACAATACATCCCCTAATCTTAAAAAGGACTCTCCACTGGGGAGTCCTTTTCTAATTTAATAATGCTAGTCTCGCTTTCTTTAAAGTTAACTTTTCTTCTTTCGACAGGCCAAGTATGCTTTCATCTACTACCGGTCCTAATGTACAATGACAATGCACTCGCTCACTTGCCGACAACGAAGGATCTCGAGGATAAGCACATGGCTCTAAGGAACCAGGAATAGTGAACAAATCGTCCACTCCCACGACGGTTCCATCCAGTGCTACATGATTCTCTCTCGGGTTATTCTTCTTACCGCCGCTGTGTTTCCACTTCTTGCCCGTTACTGCAGGTGATTGTGCGTACGACTCATGTTGGGCATGACTGCATGCCGTCAACACTTCTGTGATAGCTGTGGTCCTTGCACGGTTCCTGTTGAATGCCGGCAGTTCCTTCATCGCCATCTCTACATCCGCGATAGACTGCCCTTCATCTATAGCAGTTGTCAACAGGTTTTCCACAGCGGTATGCGTTGTCAGTTGCATGATTCTCGCCAACTCTCTGGACCATTCCTCAATCCACGTCAAAGCCCGACTCGACAGCACTTCAAACGCCACATCGCGGTCAATTGATTCCATCATTTTTTCCACGAGTTTCTCAATCGTCGTCTGTAGGAACTCTGCTGCCGCTTCACCAAATCGCTCTTTAAATTCATCCACCGCAAAAAGATTCTGTTGGATAAATACCAGGTAAGCAGCCAACGTTTCTGAATCATCCTTTGCAACAAAATCCTTCAATGCATCCAGATAAAAATTCCGTTGCCGACGCAATAACTTCGCAATGGTCTTTTCAAAGTGCTCAACAAACTCCGGCACATCCTCCAATCCTGGGAACTCTGGAACAGTATCAGCGAGATCATCCTGTCCGGCTTTCTGCACGTATTCATCGATAGATTTTATAAGAGAGACTATTTTCTCAGCCATGATCTTGCAACTCCTCAAGCACGTCCCTGACATCTTTCAACACGTTTATGATCTCCGTATTGGCTTGTCCTCCCTGCGACTTGAGCAAAGGAACTGCAGCATTCGTTCCAGTCAGTTCCCTTAATAAAACCTGCACCGGCACATTATATTGCTCCGGCAGCATTTCCAACTCACGCCCGAGCAATTTACCAAGCAAATCACGTAAATCATTCGGTGCCGCAGCTCCCGCACTTACAAATGGCGCCAATGCTTTAGCCGTTTCGGTAACATCTCCAAAGTTCGGCCCTTTCAAAGTGAGTTCAACATTGTATATCTCAAGATCGCGCAAGAAACGAGTATTTAGGACACCTGTGATAAGTTTTCGCTCTGGCTGGAACACTTGCTCTTCGGTAATTTGCCGGGCGGTCTCAGATGTTGATTTGTTATAGTCTTGCGATTCACCAGTGTAAAGCGGCGGCAGGCGAAACGCCGAACGGAGTTTATTGCGACTCTCCTTATCGTATTCAAGGAAAAGAGCGTCCTGCTGTAGGATTTCTGCTAAAGACTTGATCTGTACCTTGACTGGTGTCATCGATGTCTGTGTTTGCCCAACATCGTTCTCGTTCTCCACCTCAATACCTTCCGCTTCAAGCAAAAGGAACTTATGTGCATTGTCAGATCCCTCAATGCCATTCATGTATTCCTGCAACTGCGCTTCGGAATCCTCAGACAGCATCCCATTCTCAACGACAATAGCCGCCGGCACATGCCTACCCTGCTTGAAATACAGATAGTTCAGCTCCTGCGCCTTGCGAGTGCCATAAATATTAACAATATGCCCAATCCAACGTGGCACTCCGTATACTCCAGATCCAATCTTGAAATGAATTATTTCTGTTGCGCGCTTATCTTCCGGAGTGCTGTCATCATATTCGCCGGTTAGACAATTCATGATGCGTGGATCCCCGTACTCTTTGAAGTATATTTTCTTGCCATTAATCATCTGCACATAACGGCGGAATGAGCGCCAACGTCGGATAATTGTGACCTCGCCATCTCGCTGCATTGGATAAGGTACAAGTACTGGCTTCGTTTTCTTGCATACCCTCATGTACTGGCCGTCTGCATATTCAATGCCTGCCGGCTTGTTAGTGCCATTCCGCAGCACTTCTAAATAACCATTTCCCATCTCTTCTCTGTCATCTAGAGCGTAACCAATTATTGTTTCTGCTTCCTCATCGTAGTGAAGATAACGCAAGAAGTCAGTAACCTGGGTCCATTCTGAATCAGCTTTCTTTTTCCTCTCGGCGGGAGTGTCTTGGGCATTGTAATCAAACAGATACCTTGGTTCGAATCCAAATCCTAAAATATTGACCTTATAGGCCTCAATACACTGCCTCAGGATGGTTGAATATTCACTAATTCCCTTCAGCTCTTTCAAATTGTAGGGCGGCTGCAGGATTTCTCCTTCTTCATAGATGTCCCCGAACGGATCATCATACAACTGCTTGGTTGTCTGGGAAGGAGCTTCCGCTTTTATGACCCTGGCTTTCATTGTCTGTTGTGCCATGATTGCTTACCTCCTCTCCCGTCTAGGACGTTTTCTCGCCTTCTCTTTGGCCTGTTCCTTGAGATCAGCTACTTCATAATCATCAAGTCCATACCAAATGGCCGATAATGTATGCGGATCGATTTTGAATTCGTCCTCAATGATCTTGCCTTGCTTGTCTACAGCATAAGTCAGGTCCTTCAGCTCGAATATAGTGTTCTTACATCTATCAGAGCAGATGATTTTTCTGAATCGCTTTACCTTTTTGGTGTACTGCAAGCGAGAGCCTTTAAATTTAAGCGCCCCGACCATATCGAAACCTTGATTTCTAAAGTAGCGAATGGTTTTAGGCTCCGCGGAGTCAGCTTTAATTCGCTCTTGTGTTTCAACAAATTCACGCAAGTCCTCAGCTGTTTCATCGTCTGTCTTATCGCGGTCGTAATATTCCCAGTAGATGTATAAATACAGCTTCTTAGGATCAATCGCCATTCGTAGAACAGCGTTGTAAGAGTCGACAAATCCAAAATCCATGCCGACTTTCTTGACTGGATTATCAATATCCAAGATTGAGCGCATGACCTTATGATGGTCCTGCACTTCAAATTGTGGCAATACACGCTTGCCGTTAACGCCAAAATGACCTAACCGCGCTATACGGTATAGGTCTGGATCATATTCCTTCATTTCCTCCAGTTGCTTTATGTAACTTTTGGGGAGGAATAGATTGTCATCCGCAGTAGAGTAGTGATAATACGTATCACCCACAACGACTGTTTTCTTTTCATAAAGTTCCTGGTCATCCAATACAAAGCGCTTATTCAGTTCATCTTTGAAGAAGTGCCGGTAAGTCCAGTTGTCCTGACCGACAGGGTTTGTTGTCAGAATCATATGCAGCTTCAAGGATGGATGTCGTAAACGACCTGTAAGCTCTTTGAACCCAGCATATTTAACCTCTGATGCTTCTTCTATCCAGATTAATGACACATTGTTAATAGACTTTAATTTCTCCGGCTTGTCCATACCCTTGAAAATGATCTTGCTTCCGTTAGGAAAACGGATTTGCATAGGAGAACTGATGAATTTAATGTAATCGGCCAGCCCCATCTCTTCGACAATATCTTGAAGCAAAGAAAAGGTCGAATCACGATGTGTGTCATATACCTCTCGGACAATCAGCATTTTCCGTTTCTCTTCCAGCAGCTTCTTGATGACTTTCAGTCCGGTGTTATAGCTTTTACTGCTACCGTATCCACCAACAAGGAACTGGTACGTTTGGTCCCAATCAAACAGATAATCTTCAAACCGAGGATTGATTTCTTTCACAGCGGTAGTCGTCATCACTCATCACCTACTCGCTTCTCCTTGCGGCTGAATACAATCTCTATTGGCTCAACCTTGTCGGCCGTTTTATTGGCTTTCGATCTATCCAGTTCCAACCGCTCGAGATCCATATACCTGCGGTGCTGATACAATGTCTCAATCTCATGCTTGGTCTTGATGGCTTTTTGTTTAGCTGATTGCACCCGCGTCAATGCCTCTTCTAGCTTGAGCAGGTCATCTATGCGCCGATATGATTGCTCCTCTTCCTGGGTAACAACCATCTGCGGTGCTTTCATCACGACAGTTTTCTTATCGCCTGTCTTTTCATCATGTACAACTACTGGTTCTTTCGTGAGAATACGTTCTTTCAAGATGCGTTTCTCTACTTCCGAAAGGCCAGCAGTTACATCAGCTATCCGCTGCAGCATGCGTCGCTCACGAATAGAAAGTAATCGGATCTCTTCATCGACCTGATTAAGAGGCGTAGTATCAACCACGCCAAAAAGCGCTTGTTCATCTTCTGTCAGCACGTCTCCATAAATGGATTCATACTCACCTGTGACAAGCGCGTTCTTATTTCCTACAGGGGCGGCACCGCCTTTATTCCCTTTGGCATTTTTATTGCCTGGCGGAGCTTTACCCCCTTTATTTCCCCTTGCATTCTTGCTCCCTTTTGGAGCGCCTCGTTTAGTAACGTTACCTTTCGATTCAATAGTAACGTTACCTTTCAACTGATCTTCCCAGCGGTCTTGATTCTTCCACTTTCTGATCTGTGAATCACCGACATCCAGTTCGGCAGCAATCTCTTTCAAAGCCTTGGTTCCATTGCTTTCTTTCCATAAGCGGAAGGCTTCATCCCGCTTCGGATTACGAGGTCTAGCCATCTACATCATCACCCACCCCCATCAATTGAATTAAGTTTGAGTTTGTTTCAGAAGTCATCGTCTTTTTGCAGCTGCAGGTCTAACTCAATAAGCTTCTTCAGATCGTCCACTGTATTTATTTTGATGTGGCCTCCTTGGAAGTCTTTCACCCAACGAGAGATTCCCGCGTTGACGATTTTTCGATAATTTTCTTTTGATTGCTCAATGTTCTCCACCTGCTCGACCTCATGCTGCAGGAGCAACTCATCCGCATCTTCCACCTCTATATACGAACGTTTGTTTGTATTTTCCATTGTAAAAACACCCAGCCTCCCTTAAAATAGGACAAGAGAGCGTGAATGACTTCTACCGTGGCCACGGCTTGTCACGCTCTCAGAGGTTGGGTGTTAATCTAGCCTTTGTATGGAGGGGCGTTACCAGCGTCCCTCTTTTTTATTGTTCTCGTTTTAGCAATACAGGCTTGATACCCGTTGCTTTTTCAAAACGAATCTTAATTGCATCACAGAAATATGGATCAAGTTCTAACATACCGCAATCTCTTCCTAATTGATCACAGCTCATCAAAGTCCAGCCGCTCCCACCAAAGAAGTCGATAACATAATCACCTTTTTTACTGCTGTTTTTAATCGGGATAGCAGCAAGCTCCAACGGCTTTTGAGTAGGATGAATATATTTCGTCACATCCCCTCTCGTAACCTCCCATACTGTTTCAGGTATAGATTCTTCAACCGGTAAACCAGCTCTCCAAACTGTAGTTTGTTTCCTATCCCCATACCAAGCTGGTGTCTTCCCTTTTTTATAAGCATAAAATACAGGTTCGTGCTTGAATCTATATTGAGCCCAATTAAACGTTGCCGCATTCTTTACCCATATACACTGTGAACGTACCACGATCTGGTTGTCATTCATTGCATTTTCAAACTCTCTCTGATACATGAAAGGATGAAAAACATATATTCCGGCACTATCATTCATTACATATTGGTACTCCCTAAACACCGCTATCAAAAATTCGATGAACTGATCATCATCCATATCGTCGTTTAATATCGTTGAATGGCCATCTGTATTTAACCCTTTAGCTTCACTTTCTACAGCAACATTATAGGGAGGATCTGTTACAATAAGATCAGCTTTTCTTTGATTGACTAGCTTTTGGACATCCTCTCTCTTAGTAGCATCTCCGCAAACCAACAAATGCCTTCCTAGCTGCCACACATCACCGTATACAGTATCTGATTCATTTTTCTTTAAATCCTGAACTGTCTCTTCAAAATTAAAATGATCTTCTTCTATGAACTCCTCAGTGTCTTCCTTTACCTGACTAACATATTCATTTATGGATTCTTCATCAAAACCCGTCAACTCTAGATCAATATCAGATGTCTGAAGGTCCGCAAGGAGCAACCCTAATTTTTCCTCATCCCAATCACCACCAATTTTATTAAGCGCAATATTGAGGGCTTTCTCTTTCTCATCTGATAAGTTAACAACTGAAACGAAAACAGCGTCCGGATTTCCTTCCATTAGAATTTTGAATCGCTGATGACCACCTACCAGGTTGCCAGTCGCTTCATTCCAAACTAGCGGCTCGATATAGCCAAACTCTTTTATAGATTTTTTTAATGATTCATATTCCGAATCACCCGGTTGCAGGTCAATACGAGGATTATATGCTGCTGGATTAATACGCGAGGTTTCTATCTGTTTGATTTCCATTAGGCCACTCTCCCAAGTAAAAAAGCACCTACTAATGTAGGCGCTATTGTAATGTTTTTGTGTTTTGGAATTGAAGGCCCGAAGGGCGTAGGTAGAGAAGCATATGCCGCTCCGTCCTGCCTCCCAGTATATCATGAGCCTCCAAGTAAAAATTTATCTATTATATCTAACAAAAGGAAATTTGTACAACTAACTCCTAATCTTTCTAAAAAACTTGACGATATAACAGAAGAGGAGGTGAGTAAAATATATAGATTAGAACGGTGTGTTGAAGTGTGGTTCAATATAGCGGATTTCTACAAACATAAAGTTAACTATTTGATTATATCAATAGTGACTGCTATATTGGCTTATCTTTCAATCACAAAAATAATAAAATTCCCAAAACCAGAGACTTTCTCATCATTTATGAAGTATTACTTTAGTGCTCCAGGAGAATATTTACTGAGTCTCGCGCTAATTTTTCTAACCGCAGTTTCACTCATAATCCTGGGGTTAGCAACGACCACTAACGCCGTAAGGTTATATGAGGAGTTCTACCTGTATTGGTTGATTCCTATGGCTTTATTCGGCACAGCTTTGGTAATTGGAAGCTTCTATTTCCTAAATTACTTCATATTTATGTCATTTGTGCTGGTTGTATTGGGAATTGCTTTTTTTGCTATCACAACTTCGAGCGAATCAAACAGAAGAAGGTGAGCTATGGCTTGCCTTCTATCTTTTTCTCCGAACCCGTCTACCGATCCTCTGATAGGTTTCTCGTCTTACACCCATCAGGTCCTCCACTTCACGTCGCTTATGATCTATAGCAGCTTGAGCAGCAAATTCCTTATCCGACTGCACATTCAATTTGGCAGCCATAATGTCTCTTATTTTCGCCATCCTCTTTCCCCTTTTATTTTCTAAGCACCACCTTATGCTAAACGCTTGTTAATTATTGACTGACCCAATACACCGAGAGGAAAGGCTGAGATTGAGAAGTCAATTCATGATTCAAAGAAATTATAGAATCAACAATTCAACCCCCGACTGATTTGATCGCAACTAATCGAATAATCGATGACCAGTCTAGCTGGCCGCGCGCTCCCAACTCCAGATGCTCCCCTCGTTAACCAGGCATCCTTCACAGTCGTGCAAAATCAGGCGAGTACGTCTTGATAAGGGAAAGGCGCTTCTCCCAGAGGACTTTTTGCCTCTGAGAAAATGTTATAATTTTGCGCACAAAAAAAAGGTACCTAATTTGGTACCTTTTTTGTCCAGAATTTGTTCGCGAGTTTCATCAACTATTCTCTTTTAATTCCAACTCCAACTCTTCTATTTCTAGTTGCCAGGCATCGAGTGTGTGTAGTAGGACTTCTTTTATTACTCTTGGATAATCACTTTTATTCTCGAGCTCAGTCTGTAATTCTGCTCTTTCTGCTTTTAACTTAATTAAAGCTTCTTTCTTTTGATCTTTTGACATGTATTCATAAATTTTACGCATCTTCATATCTCCTTTATATTTCTTATGAAAATCAACTAAAGTATATTTTTTATCGAAATTACTTACAAGTTAGCATATAACTAGGAGTTATTGTCCAAGTCTTTAATAAATATTCACCTTTGAAAAGTTCACATTCCAACTATAGTAATGACCCACCCAGGCCATTAATATCAATTACATATTATGGTATTGAACATTTGTAAGTTTATGGTTACAATTGCACCGAATTACAAATTATGGTGAAAGTAGGGATTTTCATGAAGAAGAAGTTACTGTCTGTTTTAATGGTTTTGACTTTGCTCGCTTCAAGTACTGGTGCCTTGTTTGCTAACTCAGTCCAAGCATCTGCTGCGGTACCAACACAGAGTAACACTACCTCATCTGAGACAACTACTACACACCCTGAACAAACAGAACCAACCATGAGTACTCAAGGTTTCAAAGGATTCCTTGCAAAGACTGCATTGCAGCTTGTTAGAGTTGCAGTAGATAAAGGCGGAGATGTTCTCGCTTATGTCACAAAATGGCTAGATAAGGATGCTGCAAAATATATAACAAACAATAAAAGTAAGATAGCTAACTCTATTAAAAAGGTTGAGAACTGGCTAGACGAAGCTTCAGATGTGACACAAACTACTATAAAGAATAGACTGAACAAAGAATTAAGGGATGCTGGTGTTCCTACTAAATATTCACTTCAGATTGCCGATGCTGTTGCCCGAACGGTTACTTGGTTACTTCTTTAACAAAAAAACGAGATTCTCATAGGAGAGTCTCGTTTTTAGATTATTCCCAGTGCAGTAGCAATCCTGTATAGCGCTGTTCTTTTCTTCTGGTAGTACTTCCCTTTTTTAATTCCTAAATCCATGTATATATTAAGGTCATTGATCTCCTGCGAATTTAAGTACTTCTGATTGATGATTTGCCTTTCGATAAAATCTAGAGATCCATCCAGAGCCCGTTCCATTTGCCGTACTTTAATCTCATTTACACGGTTGTTCTGAAGGAGAGAAGGGAAAAGACTGACCACTCCCTCTTTCTCCCGTTCTCGTTTGTTCTCTATCTGTATTTTTAAGGCCCGGTAATCTTTAAGCTCTTTTATTACAATCTGCTGTACTTCTTTTTCATTTATCTCCGGAAGGAGCGTCAATTGTTCTGCGTTCACTAAAATTCCCCCTTACATTCATCAGACAAAAAATGAAAGTACGACAAAGCCAACAATTGCTGTGATACAGATTGCAGCAAACGGCCATGCCAGAGCAGAGTTATTATTTCGCTCCCCTATTACTCCCCGAGCCATGATTAAAGCTAGAAACATAAGAAAAATAATGATTGCGATTGTCATTCAAACACTCCTCAATAAAAAAGAGCACCAAACAGCAGCGCTTAATACGCTTTCTGTTCAGTGCCCTCGATTTTTTCGACTAGGCTATATTAATCTGCAGTAATTGTGTACTTTGGCTTCCCTATCTTATAGTTCTGGCAAGGTATCTCTATTCTACCGTATTTGGGCAGAGGATACTCAACAATTCCCCCGTCAGTTACAATATAAATTTTACCCGGCTCATCTGCGCTAATAGTGGCTGATCTTGTTTGCATGTCTACTTCCACTTGGCGTTTCACTATTTCCACTCTGTAGCCCCCTGTATTGCTATTATGCTTTTTATTTTATGCAAATCCTCTTGTTTCTCCGTGTTTTGTCCAATATTCACCGTAATTTCCGTATTGATAGATAAAGCCTGTTAGCGGAGTTTCATACCATACATAGATCACTTCCTCATTCAGGCGATATGATTCAAGATACTGCTTAATTTCATTCAGCGTAATGAACTCATACAAGCCGCCTGAATCGTCCGGATCAGCCGTCCATTTGAAATCATCCAGAGGAATGAGCTTATCATCCAAAAAAATCTTTATTTCACCAGGTCCACGGTACAGCACTGTATCCCCTAGTTCTTCGAAAGACTCCTCTGCATTTAGCAAGTCAATCCCAAGAACAACGTATCCTTCTTTCTGCTCGAAATCTGTTATATAGACAATCCTCACATCGGCCTTGATACCTGATTTGAATTCATTTTCTTCCGGATCCCACACATGGAGCGACAATACGTCCCCAACTTGGAAATTCCGATCATTTTTTCGAATTTCGAATGTCTTCGTGCCATTTAAGATATCATTGTAATACTTCTCTAATATTTTTAATTTGTGTCTTTTGCCAATCTGATACATAGCGACACCTCCATAATTTTACTCTTATACAGAACATTTGTTCGTGTTATAATACCACATATAAGGCGGTGATAATATGGACAAAGAAGCAGAAAAGGCTATTCAGCAATTCATTTGCATACCCTATGCTATAAAAGTTGTACAACTCGATATTATTGAGTTTCAAAAACAACCATTCAAACTCAAAAGATTTCATCTGGCTCGATTCGATTTAGCCATAGAGACCTTACAAGCGATGTTCAATACCGTGCGCGAGGAATTATACTCCGAGCACCATTTAAGCGTCACTGTGGCTCGCAGAGAGGCTAACCAAACCATTTTCAGATGTCAGTCTCGCCAGCAAAGGAGCGAATTGATTTATTCCTCCAAAGAACTGAAGCAAATAACCACGGATATACTGATAGATGTCTTTATGAATCTACCTATTCCTCAAAACCTCCCGGCATGGAATTAAACCGTGCCGGGATGATTTCATATTCCAGTCACTACGTAAGATCCGGTTGGATTTTCCGTCATCTCTTTAAAGATCCGGTCAATTGTTTCTCTATTCATATTGAGAATTGTAGTAGATTCGACAACTGCCTCAAATGGCTGCAGGTGATACTGCAATATATCTTTTCTTTCTTCTCTGGTATGATTACCAGTCACCCCATCCAGATAATCCTCACGTGTCATATTGTAATGTGTGGGGCACTCTACAATGGTTGAACACCGGCAGTAGCGACCATTCGGCTGCTGTGCAATAAATCCGCCCATTTTAAGCTACTCCTTCCTCCATCAAATGATCCACTACGGATAAGTAATCCAGCGGCACACCATTGGCGCTTTTTACGCCATACCCATAAACTTGCATCTCATCGATAGGAATTGACTTTCTCCCGCCGTTCGCCGCCTGCTTTATGTAGTGCTGCAGCATCTTATTTGGTATGTAGAATACCTCTCGGGTGATTGTCATCTCAATAATTACAAAGCTGATTGCTCCTACTTTCTCCGCAGCCTCCAAGTATTGGACTTGTGAATCAGAAATATTGTCCAGCGGAAAACTCTTTTTCATCTTCACAGATTTTGCTTCAAACACGATAGATCGGCCTTTGTACGTACCGTCATAATCAACTGTACTTTTATCTGCAAAGACGCATATATATTTATTAGCCGCAGCACTCCGAACAATTTTCATAGGTGTCGGCCTTTTGTTTATTAAAGCTTTTTTCTTAGTCCGATACAGATTGTTTGTGTAATTTAGCAGGTTTTCAAATTCCATCCCGCGTTTCCCGTAGTTAATAGCCAAACTCCTCTTCCTCTCTCATCTTTCGGGTGTAAATTTTGGCTTGATACCCCCGCTCTCTAATATTTAAATGCTCTAATTCTGCTAAACTCAAATCCTTCACAGGTCGATCTCCGTACCAGGTAACTCCAAATCTATTCAGTTCCTCTATCAATACTTTCCTCCGCTCTTTTCTGGCCTTAATCTGTTCAGGTGTAAGTGATACCGCTGCCTGTACGCTCATTTACTTCTCCTTTCCAGTTCTGCCCGAACATTACGTAAAATCTCTTGCTGTTGATTTATATATAATTCAATAGGGTCGCCTGCAGCCATATGCGTTCCGATGCGATAGGCTGCGTCTCTCCCTAATGCCCGCAGTTGCTCTGCAGACAAGGTCTCTAAATCTATCAAATCTTTGGTGCTCCTTATATCTCTATTTCTTTTCCAGCTGGCTGTTGAGGTTAAATACCTCATCGACCAGATATACTTTTTCTTGCTGCAGGTTATCGACCCGCTGCTCAAGCTTGCTTACTTTGTTTTCGGCGTTGATCTGTTGCTCCTTGGCGTTTATGTACAAGAAACTCAGAACTATTACTGAAAACCCCAATAGGATAAACACAAGCTTAATCCGTCCCATTTCATGTTCTTCCTCCCTCACTTAGCTACTTCATTTGTCGAACAAGATGGCTATTTGTCAATCTTTTTAAATTCCCTGATTTCCACAATTTGTTATAATATAAACATTACTTTAAAGGCGGTGTTACTGTGAAAAAGAATTTATTGAAAGTCACCTTGGTCTTTGGATTAGCACTATCATTCGCAACTCCCACATTTGGAAATGAGATTAAGCCATTAATATCTGACTGCGGCGGATCTGGACATCCAGTTCCTTGCTGGATTCACTAAGATTCTCTTTCATCATGCTTGCTTTGCTTTATTGGCGTTAAATTGCCTCAACAGCTCTCCAGCATCGGGCAGATCCTCTACAGGTGTAGCAGCCTTTGCTTGTATCTCCTGTTGCTTCTGTTGCTCAAACCAATCTGGTACGGTTTCAGCAGGACGTTGGTGATATTGACCGTAGTTTTGATATTGATGCTGATTTTGGAATTCCACTTGTTCAGTACGAGCTGCTTCTACAGTGGTGATTCTTTTGCGAGACCATGCAGCTAAAATTCTCTTCGTGTATCCCCAGCTTGGCTTATTCTGGTCAACTGCTCTTTTCATAGCTTCAATTACCAAATCATCACCAAAATCTGCAGTGAAAGTGATAAGTTCTCCAGCAACATGACCAGTAGGAATCCCAATATTTTCTTGATAGAAAACAGCAGCATCCGAAGGAGAAGTAGGAGGAGAGTCAGTTAAAAGATCTTCTACTTCTTTACTTTCCTTTACTTTACTTTCCTTTACTTTACTTTGTGTACTTCTGCTACCATTAACGTCTGCTGAATCGGAGTTTTTGTCTACATTAACTATGGATAAGTTGTTATTAGTGATTGCATTAACGTCAATTAGTAAATATTCGTTGAAAATAACCACACTTTTCCGCCTCGTAGTTGCCTCTAAATATCTCGTTTGAATTCCTTTAGAAGTCAAAATTCCGTACTTCTCAAAAAGGTTATTGTTGAAGAAATCTTCTTCTACGCAGGTGTTAATGACAGCATTAACTACATCTAAGTCGAATAAATTCTTACTGGAAAAGATTTTAGCTTTCCTTTCATCCCACTCTATGTAGTAGCTTTCTTTGTAAATATCCATTAAAAGCTTCACTACAATGGAGAATCCTTGCCAGCCATAATCAGCCTTTACCAGGTAAATCTTGTCGTCTTGATCCATATCAACGTCCATTGGAAAATAATCTAATCCGACTTTTTTAGGTCTTACCATGATGTCTCCTCTCCTCACTTTTTCCTTGCTAACAATGCAATTCTCTGCTGTATATCAATATCTTTCAGTGACCATCCCGGATAGGTTTTTGCAATATATCCGGTGACGTACTCTTCGTACTTCTCAATTTTTTTCTCGCGTTTATCGTCCTTATCATCGCCAGCTGCAGCTCCGTGAGCGGCCAAGCTGTAATAGATGTGTGGAATAACCGCTTTGTACTGCATCAGAAAGGCAGGTCATCATCAGCGATATCGATAGGGTCACCCTTATCTTTGAATGGATCCTGATCATATCCGCTATTAGAAGATTGGCTGCTGTTATTACTGCTTCGACCATTTCCTTGGTTACCTGAATGGCCACCTTTTGTTTCCAAGAACTGCACGCTATCAGCAACAATCTCAGTGACATACACTCTGTTACCTTCCTGGTTATCAAAGCTTCGTGTCTGCACTCGGCCGTCTACACCTACCAAGCTTCCTTTGCCCATGAAGTTCGCTAGATTCTCCGCAGGTCTTCTCCACACCACACAGTTAATGAAGTCTGCTTTCTTCTCACCTGCTTGATTAGAGAAAGGTCGATTAACTGCAAGAGTGAAGTTTGCAACCGCCGCTCCATTCGGCGTATATCTCAAATCCGGATCCTTTGTCAGTCGGCCTACCAATACCACTCTGTTTAACAATCAAATTCCTCCTATGCCACATGCACGATTGTGCCAGTGATCTTTTGTACTTCTTCCTTGAATAGCTTTTCGTTGCTGTTTGAATCGCTCAGATGGAGCAGGTGTACGCTCTGCAGCTTACTAAGGTCATTTGCTTGTAGGAACTCTTTCATATTCTCCAAGCTAAAGTGTGAGCGGATCAGACGTTTCTTCATGGCCGGATGTACGCGACCTTGCTGTATGTTTTTGTTTAAGATATCCATCGAGAAATTGCACTCAACCATTAGATGTGTCAGCCCACTAAAACGATATTTGATGTAATAGGTGTCAGTTGCAAAGAGCAGTTTATCTCCTGCCTCGTTTGCCAGTAGAAATCCTAGCGGTTCCGAAACATCGTGCTGCACATCAAATGCCCTAATGGTCCATGTGCCAATTTTGAACTGCTGTTTTGCTTTCACAATTTTCGGGTGATAGATGTCAGTGTTAATGGCTTCTGCTGTTCCTTGAGACATATAAACCGGTATGCCACGCTTCATGACTTCCGTAACTCCAGCACAGTGATCTTTGTGCTCATGAGTTATCAAGCAACCATGTATCTCAGATACCTTGTAATTGAGAGCCTGTTGTATCGCTTTGTATCTGATGCCGCATTCCAGAAGGAGAGGCGTGCTGCCATCGGTTATCCGATAGCAGTTTCCGGTACTTCCGGTTGCCAGCACCTTTATATCAATCAAAATCCAGGACCGCCTGTTTCTGCTTCCTCATGTTGCTTCTCTTCTTGTATAACACCATCTTCATCTACCGGCTTATGCTCGATAGGAAGCTGTTCAACTGGTTCGGTAACTTCGATGTCGATGAAATCACCATTTGCATTTTCTCTAATTTCTTGCTGAGCCTGAGCCTCTTGTGAGCGATCATCGCTGCCATTGAAATGATTCATAAGCAGGCTACTATCATCGCTGGAGTTAAGGAACTTCTTGCAGGCACGGTTGATGACCGTCTTTTTAGCCATCTCCTGCTTGAATTCATCATGTGTGGACCCTTTCTTCTCAACTGCCTGATCCTTGCCCCAGAACTGTGCTTTACTCCATGCCTGACGGATTTCTTCAATAGTCATAATTTCGTGATAATATTCGTTGTCCGGCAGCGTGATCGTGCAGTATGCACCAATGATTTTCTCTTTATTGATGTTGCCGAACTTCTGCTTGTGGGTTAGGTTTTGTACCCGACCGTTGATCATCTCATAATTAACTTCATCGCCATCATAGATGACCGCTGCATCTATAGCTTTGGCGCCTGTTACTCGCTTCGTAACGGCCATGGTGCCGAAGTATGAGCGTTGGAAAGTCAGCTGGTTACCGTAAACAATGAAGTAACCTTGCTTTTTCGATGGGGAAAGACCCTGCACCACCATGTCAAGTAATGAGTTGGCGATGCTATCCTTCGTGCAGACTTCCAAAGCTGGCTTCTTATTTCGATCCTGTGTGTTTTGCAGAATCAGCCAAGCACTTTTCATGGCATTTTCCGGGCTGTAGGAGGCTGGGAAGTGCAACTCCCCATTCTCCTGAAATTCCTTCACCTTCGTTGCTACAACGTCCACTGTGTCTTTTTTAACTAGTGCCAACTCGTTTGATTTACTCATTAATTGAGCCCTCCTTGATTTTGCTTAATATAATCTCGCGCTGCTGCAATTGCTTCCAGCACTTCATCAGATGCTTGTTTAGCTGCCGCATCCAATTTATCGAGAACTTCTTGTTCTTCACGATCGCGGCCATATCTTCGCAAATACAGCCCTTGTTCGTCTGAAAACATTTCAATAGGCGTGCCGGCCTCCCAGCCGTTAACCTTACGGACTTCTTTTGGAACTACAACTCGCCCTAGTTCATCCATTTTGCGTACAATTCCCAATGCTTTTTTGCCCATTTTATATAGCCTCCTGAAGGTCTTCCGTAACGACACGTAGTTTTGTGTCACCCTTTGAAACTCGTAAGCTGATTACCTGCGAATCTACGTCTATCAACTGCGTGACTGCTTCGCTGTTATCGATAAAGATCGGCACTGTAATTCCGTAGTGCTGGAATAGAGTGTTGATGATATCCAAACCTACATTGATGCACCCTGCATTATTCAGTCCCTCTCCATATGGAATGCCTTTATACATTGTTTTGCAGACTTCCTGAAGCCCACCGTTGATCTGCGACTCGAACAACTTGAAGCGTGCATATTTGAATTTGGAGTTGATTTTGTTTTCCAGAAGATTGACCTTAGCTTTAATGAACTCGTTCGCCAAGAATTCCTGGCCTTCCAATTCCTCATAAGCTGCTGCCAGATCTTGTTGTTCCTGCTCTAGCTCCGCAATCCGATTTTTAATATGATCCACTTGACTAAATTTTGCTAAATCGGCCTGTAGCGCTTTTATCTCTTCCGCTAATTTCTGTTCTTCATCTCTTACTTTTTTCAAGGCAGCCTCCGAGGACTGACGTAGTTCTTGAATATCGCTCTCCAGCTGCTGACGTTGTTTTTGGATCTCTTTATACTCAGGAGTATCTTGAACGTCTGTCGCGGACTCTTCAACCTTCTGGATTTGTGTTTTTAATGAGACAATGCTTTCCTGCTCCAATGACTTAGCTTCCTCATAGCCTTGAATCTCTTCTGACAGAACTTTGATTTTGGTTTTCAAATCTTCGCTTTCAGAAGCTAATTGTTTCCCTTGTTTTTGAATCTCTTCCAGCTTGTACGACTTCTCTTTGTTAAAAGCAGCAAGCGCATCTTCTTTTTGGCTGGCTAGCTTCTCTTCCGGTAATGCCTGGCCACATAGTGAGCAATGCGTATCCTCTTCAAAGTTGAATTCCTTCTTTTTCACGTCGTTCCATTCATTACGGAGCTGTTCCATCACTTGTTCTTTCTTAGTGATATCGCTCTGCATACTTTCGATATCACGTTTAACCCTGCGCTGCTTGTATTCAAAGTTATCCATGTTTTCCTGGTGCCTATTCAACTCACGTCGCAGCTGCAGCACACCATCATGTTCTTTCGCTCTATGAGTATTCACTAAGTCAATCTGCTTGGTCTGCAGTTCTACCAATGCCCGCTGTTTGTTACCAATCTCCACGCCGTTCTGAATACTGTTATACTCTTCACTCTTAGCTGCTCTTTCTTTCTCTAGAAAACCCAACTCCGTTACAATTTCTTCTTTATTTAATCCGGATACGTCCGGCAAAGACCGGTGAGCTTCATCAATTCGAATAGGGATACGATCCAGCTCTTTATTGATGTCTTTTTGTTTGCCTGCAATAATTTTTTTATGATCTTCGATAGAGCGGCCATCCAAGATTTTCTGCAACTTGGCCAGCTTTTCATCCGAAGCAATTACCTCATCATCTGAAATCCCTCCGGCAATCTCCAGTAGCATATTTCTGCGCTCTTTCGGCTTCAGCACAACATTGAAATATGCTGGATTGGTCAACAGTTTAAAAATTTTCTCGTCTATCAATTCGGCAACTTTATCGTTGTATTCTTTCATATTCACAGGAACGCCATCCAGATAGTGATCTGTGGTGTGACCAGTGAACTCAGATGTAACTTGACCACGCTTTTTGGTGTACACTTCTTTATAAACTTTCTTCATGGTTAACTGTTTGCCATCCACCAAGAATGTCACTTCCACTGAATGATCCAGGGCATGTAACTCATTACCTTCTTGATCCTTTGTTTTGATACCGAAGTCTTTTTTGTTCATGCTATCCTTACCAAATAGAACCCATAAAAATGCATCATATATACTGGTTTTTCCAGTAGCATTTTCACCGAACACTTCGGCGTTTTTACCGTCTACAAGTAACTCAAAATGTTTTATTCCTTTGAAATTGGTTAACACTAGCTTTTGTAATCTCAACTTTTTCAAAAAGATTCTCCTCCGCATATTTGCTTTTTATTGAGGCATTCGCTTATACTGTAAATAACAATTTCTTATGCGAATGCCCCTACGATCGGTTCCTCAGGCCGGTCGTTTTTTCATGTTTCTGTACTGCTGCTGGCTGACAATCATCGTAAATTTTAGTCCTTCTCTTTCAAAATGCAGTTGGACCATATCCCCCGCCACAGTGAATACTTCCGGAATGATGTCATAATCCATAACTACCTGATTGAATAACTGTGGGCTTAACATAATTTCATCACCCCACATAGCACTAATTCCTTTGTCATTGGCATCCTTTACAGCCTTTGAAGTTCTGACTAATGTATCAATGTCCATCTTTTTCAACTCCCTTGTTTGTATTAGAGATTTCGGAATCTCCTCGGCGGGAACCAAGAAAATTAGAAAGAGATTCATCGCACCCACCGAGGAAAGCCCGAAGGCTGTTCCTCATTTTGACTAAAAGTGATATAATCGATTTGTGTAACCTGCAAGCGTTAAACAGTGCCCGCTGTTTAGCGCTTTTTTATGTTCTTGATACTGCATCGAGTTCCGCCTCTGTATCTTCCGCATCCATATTCATAATCATTTCGTAAGGGTAGCCGCATTCCAGAAGCATGATCTGGTTGCTAGATATGTTCATTGGCAATAATTTGCTGGATCGCATCACCCAAAGCTTTTCTTTTGTCACGAAGGCTGATTCACTGAGTTTCTCTGATCTATCAATTGCCAGCTGCTCGATTTCCTTTTCAGATGATATAAGCTCTTCATCTAAAACAACGACAACCGATTGTTTCTTCAACACTTCCATTTCTACTAAGTACTTCATTGCGTTACCTCCCACGCTCTTATTAGTCCGTAATACACGAATAGGAATACAAGGATTGCTAAAGTCCAAATCTTCACATCGTGCCAATCATATCGACTCGTTTTATTTGTGCGAGTCTCTCGCTGCTGCGAACTATTACTCCGTCGTTCATGGTTTTTAGCACCCACCTATCTATCACTCCATCCTTATTTATGTTCCAGTTGAGAGCCATGGAGTCCAGCACACATCCCGATGACTGATCCGTATCAACAATCTGAACTGCTAGCTCCTCGATCTCATTTATCTGTGCAGCATCAAATGGCTTATCAGGGCGCGCATCGGCGTATATTTGCAACAGTCTGCGTGTTACATTGATACCTTCTTCTAATTGCTCAAGGTGATTGACGAGCTGACTTGGAAGGTTCCGCACTAATGCAGGATGAGTCGGTGGTAATGCTGTTCCAAAGATGTGGAGGATAGCTTGTTCAGTAGTCCTATCATTTACTGCCCTACACCATTCAAGCGCTAAGTCCAGTGGACAAACAGACACCCCATCTTCAATGTTAGAAAGCCTTGTTTGGCTGATCCCTAACTCCTCTGCCAGCTGCTTTTTCTGCCTCATGTTCGTATTGACAGAGCGCTCCCGGGCAGTTTTTAAAAGCGAAGGTATCGCTGACGGGCGATAGATTGTGGTATAAGTTTTTTTGTTCTCCATTTTGTTCGACTCCTTTACCATTGTGGGTGTGGTTTATACTCTAATTAGCAAGTTGATTTTGCGATTTTTCTTTTATCCATTGTTGCAATCCAATGTATGATATCCGGACTTTACGACCATCTCTAACAGTAGGAAAAGCATCTTGTCGACATAATTCATACACTGTAGATGGCGCGTATCCTAAAATCTCGGCTGCTTCGTTTGGATTTAACAGTTTGTCTCCCTGTGGTGCCATGTGCTCTTCTAGCATAAGCCGGATACTTTCAAGCATTTTTTTGTTTTCTTCTCGCTGGATTTCACGGAATTTTGCTTCCAATGTCTCATCTAAACTCATGTTGTTATTCTCCCTTCATATGAGTAATTGCTCGTCATTTAGGAAGCGTCATAAGGCTTCCTGGAAATCACTTACGTCAATACCGAATTCAATAGCCATCTCTTTTACAACCTGAACGTAAATCTCGACAAGACGTTTCTCTTCTTGAATAACATCCAACTTATTGATCTTGTTGACATATGATTTTGGCATCCCCTTAGCTGCAGCTCGCTGCTTACGATTATTTAATCGAAGTTCCAACTTGCAACCAGCTCGCTTCTCAAAACGTTCATAACTTAAAATTACAACGCTTCGCTGGGGTTCAATGCCTGTCCAATTTCTTGCAATTCGTTTAAGGATGACACTGACCTTTTCTCTCCATCCAACACTGGAAATTGAGACTATGTTAGAAATATTGTCTACTCGACCTTCTAGCTGAGTCATCCGCTGCTCTTGCTGGACTAATTGATTAATGGTGGCTTGCAGAATCTCTAGTTCAGATTTCGGTGCATATGGCTGACGGAGTTTTTTCTCGACCGAGATAAAATACTTTCGTATTGCTCGTCCTTGCTCATTGTTTTCAACCATTGCTATCTCTTTAGCAGTGTCCAAACTGAGGAGATATTCTTGCTTAGGACGGCCACCAAGTGAATCTCCCAATATTGGGAGAAAGTCTTCACCCTTTATGAATCCGTACTTATCAATTCGATCTTGAATCCATGTAGTAAACCTTTTTCCAACCAATAATTGCTCATGTAACTCTCTAGCATTAACGACTTTGTTTCCTTCATTTGTTTCATAAACCGGTAACATCTCATCAGCAACAACCTTTAAATTGTTCAATGAGTGAACCTCCTTTTTTGTTTCGTCTTCACGTACTGCAGAGAACGTCCGATCCTGGCAATGACCTGCATGTATTCTGGTGGGGCTCATATCGTCGCTCCCTCTCGCTTTCAGGCGCTCTGTGCAGTACGTGAACTATTCTTTATGATGTTCTCGATACGAGAACTTTTTCGTCAAAAAAAAGTTCTTCTATAGAGACTCCGAGAACTTTTGCGGCAATTGGAATCTTGTCAGCACTTAAACGTTTTTTGCCAGACTCGATTTCACTTAGCGCAGAAGAATGACTATATCCTAGTTCTTTAGCAAGGTGGACCTGAGTGATACCCTTACTTTGTCTAATTGATTTAATACGTTGACCAATCATCAAATCACCACTTTCTCGTTTCGTGAACTGTAACCCTATTATAAATTCACAAATCGAGAAAATCAATACTTTTATTCTCGTTTTGTGAAATTTATTTCTCGTAGAGTGAATAAATGATAAAATTTAGGAAGAAAAAGCGCTTAGGAGAATGAACATGAGCTTTGGAAATCGCCTTAAAAAAGCACGTGAACGTATGGGATTAAGTCAAAAGTTTGCCGCTGAAAAATTAGGTATAAAAAATAATACCCTCTCTAGCTATGAATCTGATGTAAGACAACCAGATTTAGATATGCTAAAGAAAATATCTGATTTATACGAAGTATCAGTGGACTATCTTGTTAATGGTGATAATACATCCTCTAGGGAGGTAGCCGAAAAAGCATACAATGATCCTGACTTCCAGTATGCAATGCGTAGCCTTCATGGAATGAACCAGGAAAGTAAAGAAGAAGTGCTTAACTTTATTGAGTATATTATGCAACGACAAAAAGGTAGAAAACCTGGTCAAAGGCAGCCTAATCCACCACGTTTCAATAAAGATTAACGTTTCACTATCTTAAAAGGGGAGCATCATGGATATATTTTTTTCTTACTATCTGTAATCTTTATTCTCTTTGTTGTATTAAGCATTTTTAATCCTAAGTGGGGACTTATAAAATTCAAGAGAAAAAAGCGGATTAAGTTAGCATTCACGTATCTTGCTCTAGCAATTATTTCGTTCATATTATTTGGGCTTTCTATCTCCCCAGAAGACAGAGAAAGATATGCAAAAGAAGCTGAGATCGTAGCTCAGGAAAAGGCCGCTGCCAAAGCCGAGGAAGAGAAAAAGGCTAAGGAAGCTGCTTCTAAAGCTGAGG
>NZ_NQFP01000027.1:0-53165 GCF_002271665.1 Terribacillus sp. 7520-G
TGCCAAAGCTGAAGAAGAGAAGAATAAACAGAACAAAATTAAAAATGCAACTTTGCAGAATGCTACTACTAGCGAAGAATTTACTGCTGCTGCAAAGAAGCAAGATGAGAACGTTAAAAATGTAGACATAGAAGATGGATATGCTTTTGTATTATTCAAAGACTATACTACTTGGTCAGAAACGACAATGTTTAAAGATTTTGCAATTAATTCATCAGCTATTTTAGAACCTTTATCCCAAAATGATAACTTAAAAGGTATAGGTTTTATAAGGCTTGCAAGTATGCAAGATACAAAAGGAAATGAGACTACGGAGCCAGTCATAATGACTTTTTACACAAAAGAAAATACGTCAGACATCAATTTTAAAAACTTTAGATCTCATCTGTATATTGATGAAAGCAATTTTTATAAAGTAGCTGATGATTATTGGATACATCCAGGAGTATACACAAAGATAAAAACTGATGCCGTCGGCACATTGGCATTTGCTTCATATGGAGACAGCGAAGGTTTTGAGAAAATGTCTACAATATATAAATAAAAGCCACTCGTGGTTTTTATTTTTAATCAATAGGCGAACATACATTCTTATTTGTTTAATGTTTTTAGGGGGCAATTATGGTTTATTATTTTTCACATCTTGAAGAAGAAGTTCAGAAGATTTACGAATCGCTAGGTTTCCAAGAGCCTGCAGATATAAATATGATCGAGATTGCTCGATATTTTGATATTTGGATAGACTACTGGCCGGAAGAAAGCAGAAATATAAATATTAGGGGTTTGCGCACTATCTTATTACAAGAAGGCCTATGCTATGAAGAAGCTTGGACTTCATTTGCTCATGAGCTACGGCATGCACTGAAACATGTTGGAGACCAGAATAGAATGCACTACTTATTCCGTGAATATCAAGAATTCGATGCTAACCGGTTCATGTACCACTTTTGCATGCCCAGTTTCATGCTATTGCAGATTGATCCTTTCCCTACATTTAAAGAAACCGTTTTTTATTTAGCTAATCTCTTTAAAGTTGATTATAAATTTGCAGAAAAAAGATACATAGATTTCTTAAATAAAAAGAAGGCACAATTATTCGCCTATTGCTAGAAAGGACACATTCATATGAGAGGACATATCAGAAAACGTGGAAATAAATATAGCATTGTAATAGACATTGGTCGTGATCATTTGGGAAAACGTAAACAAAAGTGGTTTTCTGGTTTTGATAAAAAGAAAGAGGCAGAGAAGGAACTGCCCAAGCTAATTCAACAGCTAGAATTAGGAGAAATTGTAGCTAGTGAAAATATAACCTTTGCGGATTATATGGAAAAGTGGCTAGAAAGGAAAAAGAAAAACGTTACATATGGCACCTATCGTCACTACGAAGCATATTCAAGAAATCATATAATTCCATCTTTAGGGAAATGGCAAACTAACAAGGTCAAGGATTATCACATTGCTTCTTTCATGGATTCTCTTGAAGATAAAGGTTTAAGCAAAAGAACACAGAGACACATCTATAGAATTTTAAGCAG
Source organism: Terribacillus sp. 7520-G (assembly GCF_002271665.1). Classification (NCBI taxonomy): domain Bacteria; kingdom Bacillati; phylum Bacillota; class Bacilli; order Caryophanales; family Bacillaceae; genus Terribacillus; species Terribacillus sp. 7520-G. The sequence continues at coordinate 1,539 of NZ_NQFP01000027.1, forward strand.
TGCCATTGCAGCTGGAGCTCAATACGGACTTAACAAGAACCTGTTTAGTAAGACTGATGCTCCTAAAGTTCCAAAAAAGAAAATTGAGTTTTGGAATGAAGAAGAAGTTCAAAAGTTCCTGGAGTCTTTATTCGAAGAAAAACACTATATGCCGATATATCTGGCATTAATCACAGGCATGCGCCAAGGAGAAGTATTGGGTTTGCGATGGGATTCAATTGATTTGGAACAGCGTATTCTTTCGGTACAGCAACAGCTGAAAATAAAAGAGCAATTAGACGGTCGTGGACGGTACGAACTTACAAACGTTCTTAAAACTCCTACCAGCTATCGAACTATTACTTTGGATGAGGAAACAGTTTCACTTCTAAAAAGACATAAATCGGAGCAAGAGAAAAGGCAGAATAGGATCCTTTCTAAATATGCTGATTATAACCTAGTAAATGCAACCGACACTGGAAACTACATCACTCCACCGAATATTAATAAGGTGTTTTGGCGCACAATAAAAAATTCAGGTGTAAAAAGGATATCATTTCACTCGTTGCGGCATACTCATGCAACTCTTTTATTGAAGATGGGTATTCACCCGAAGGTTGTGCAGGAACGATTAGGGCATGCCAGCATACAAATAACATTAGATACCTACTCTCATTTAATTCCAGGTATGCAATCAGCAGCTGCTGAAATGTTGGGACAGCTTTTCAATAAAAAGAGGGATTAAATTTATTTCGGAACTCGAAGGTTTGCAAAATGTTTGCAAACTGCATTTGAACAAAAAAATAGCAAGGGCGGCAACTGCCAGAACCCTTGCTATCTCTGTATCTATTAGCGCGCTCGGAGGGATTCGAACCCCCGGCAGACGTGGTACCGGAAACCACCGCTCTATCCAACTGAGCTACGAGCGCATATATAATTAATAATGTGACAACGATTATTATACGGGAGTTTACTCTTTTATGCAAGTACTTTATTGATAGACCTTCATACCAGCAAAAAAGGAACTGCCGCGTGGCCGTTCCTTTTACTTGTTTACTATGGGATTGCTTATTTCGGATACATATAGTCCGGTGCCGGCTGCAGCTCTTGTTTCTCGCCGTGAGCTGTCGGTGTCTGTTCATAGTTGAACTGACCGCCGTCCGGAGCTGTCCCGTTTGCCCAGCTGCCTTCTTTGGAGTCTTCTCCTTCAGAGAAGTTGAACAGGCTATGGGAGAATCCATCTGCTTCAAGCTCTTTTGGGAATGATCCTGGTACGATGACACCGTTTTTCTCTTCCAATTCACGGGCAGCGGCGATCCATTGATTTTGATGCATGGAATCACGTGCCAAGAGGAAGGACAGCATATCGCGTACACCTCGGTCTTCCGTCATTTCATATAACCGGGCGACCTGCAGCCGGCCCTGGGACTCGGCATTGATGTTGGCACGGATGTCTGCCAGGAGGTTACCGCTTGCGATGATATAGCCAGCGTTCCAAGGGACGCCGTTGCTGTCTGTCGGGCGAGGCCCCAGACCGGAAACGATCGCGTGCTGCGGGTTCATGCCGCCCAGAATGGCCCCGATGACAGGATCCTTCGCTGCCTCTTCCTGCTCTTTGACAGGTGCACCATCAAGCAGGCGGGCAATCATCGTTGCGATCATTTCGACATGACCGATCTCTTCGGTAGCTGTATCCATGATCAAATCCTTGTATTTTTCTTCTCCGCGGGCACTCCATCCTTGGAATAAGTATTGGAGGGCTACCGTGATCTCACCGAACTGTCCACCCAGGATTTCCTGCATTTTCTTCGCAAACAATGCGTCTGGCTTATCCGGTTTTGCGGGATATTGTAGTACTTTCGAATGGTTGAACATGTTGTTGCCTCCTTCGGTTTATTTGCTTTCCGCTGATAACGTTCCACCATGGCAAATGATTTAAACCATCTGCTGGAGCTGTAATTAAATTGAAAAGTAAACTTATTTGCAGGAGAATATCGATTGAAAGTCAAAGTTAACGGGATACTGTATTTCTGGCGTTTATTTGCATTCCAACTAGGGAAGCATGGAATAGGCGATAGAAAGTAAGTATTTTGTTTGACCTTTATTGACCTTTTAGGTAAGATAAGGTTAGTCATTACTTAGCATAATGAGCTCATATCCAAAGGAGGATCTATCATGAATCTAATTCCTACAGTTATCGAACAGACAAACAGAGGAGAACGTGCTTACGATATCTACTCCCGTCTGCTGAAAGACCGGATCATCATGCTTGGCAGCGCAATCGATGATAATGTTGCCAACAGCATCGTTTCCCAGCTATTATTCTTGGCTGCGGAAGATCCAGAAAAAGATATTTCCCTATACATCAACTCACCAGGAGGATCCATCACCGCAGGTATGGCTATCTATGATACAATGCAGTTCATTCAGCCGAAAGTATCGACTATCTGCATCGGTATGGCGGCTTCCATGGGTGCATTCCTATTGACTGCCGGTGAAAAAGGCATGCGCTATGCACTTCCGAACAGTGAAGTGATGATTCACCAGCCTCTAGGCGGTACACAAGGTCAGGCAAGCGATATCGAAATCCACGCTCGCCGCATCATCGAAATGCGCAAAAAATTGAATGAAATCATGGCGGAGCGCAGCGGTCAGCCGCTTGAAGTAATCGAGCGCGATACAGACCGTGATAACTTCCTTACAGCAGAACAAGCGGTTAACTATGGCTTGATCGATAAAGTAATGGAGAAACGCCCTTCATAAGACATAGGAAAAGCCATCCAGCATGCATTGCTGGATGGCTTTTTTCATTCATGGATGACAAGTGTATCTGCAAAGAAATCATGCACGCCTTGTTTCCTTGGTGTAAATGCCACGACCACATAAAGGATGGTCAAAAACAACAAGCGGTGGATGAAACGGCCTACCACTTCCCGAATCAGCGTATCCGACCAGGACAGGCCTCCTCCGTCCTTCCGGATGACGCGTAAGCCGAAGATCATCTTTCCTAAAGTCTGACCGCGCCATTTGGTCATGAACAGGAAATAAGCAAAGAAAATCACTCCGCCAAGCAAAGCGCTGACACTCCATATCCAAAGCGTCGCTTCATAAAAAGCGTCTATCATCGTAAAAGGCTGGACGAGCAAACCCGTCAGGCTGAAAACAACGATGAGATCGACAAGATATGCCCAGAAACGCATCCAAAATCCAGCATAGCGTTTATCAGCCACAGCCGCCGGAGATGCCGCCCCAGGCTGCTCCATCGCTTCCTCATCAAGTTTTTCCTTCCCTTGATACATATCGGATAGGGCATCTGACTCTGTCTGTCTGTCAGATTCCGCAGCTTCCGGTATCCCTGTACTGGAGATATCCTGATCGGGTGACGTCAGTTCTTCTGGATGCTCACGTTTTTCTTTATCCATGCTAACGCCTCCTATTCCGTATAGAGATACATAGCTTCCGGTGAATTCGTTTTGCCCATCAATTCCTTGATGCCAAGCAGATCGGAATCAGATACAAACAAATCCTTCGCAGCTGTGGCCCAGAAGGAGCCCATACCGAAGCCGCTTCCCGTATATTCAAACACTTCCGCATCCTCGAGTCCTTGGTCTTTCTTCATCATGGCAATCGTATCTTCCAGATCCCCCAAGTCATCGACCAAACCATTTTCCAAGGCCTGTTTACCGGAATATACGCGTCCATCACCCAATTCACGTACTTTTTCTTCCGGCATGCCCCGTCCATCGACGATGACCTGTACGAAGTCCGCATACATATCATCGATGATGGACTGCAGGATATCCCTTTCTTCATCGGTCATTTCCCTTGCACCGGACATGATATCCTTGTGCTCGGCACTCTTGATGACTTCTTCTTTGATGCCGATTTTATCGGCAAGCTCAGAATAATTGAGTGTGGACATGATGACACCGATCGAACCAGTCAGTGTCGCTGGATGCGCCACGATTTTGTTGGCACTGGCTGACAGATAATAGCCGCCGGAAGCAGCCGTGTTACCCATCGACACATAAACAGGCTTTCCGTATTCCTCCTGGACCTCCACGACTTTATCGTGAATTTCCGCACTCTCGACAACCCCTCCTCCGGGGCTATTCACTTCTATGATGACACCGCCGACTGTATCGTCCTGGCCAGCCTGCTCCAATTGCTCCAGAAAGGCTGCATGATTGTATGTACCGCTTCCCAATAATGATGCTTCTTCTCCTGTATCCTGAATCGTGCCTTCCACTTTCAGCACTGCTATCCGATTCATCGCATCTCCATCCTCGATGATTTCCTCACTGAGGAAAGAGCTCCCCGTTGCCGAATCAATCGCTTCTGTAAAGTGACTATTGATGACTGAAATCAAGGTCTGGAAACCGACAGACACGAACAGCAGGAAAGCAGCGATCCCGATCGCGATCCAACGTTTTGCGTTCAAAATATGATCTCCTTTCTCTCTCCATAAAAATCTTACAATACATAGCCTACACTAGGTAAGCTTCCCTTACCACAATTTAGCAGAAAAAAAGTCCTGAATAATTTCAGGACTTTTCAGGTGGATCAGCTGGCTTGTGACGGGGCGGTAATGAAGGCAGCGAGCTCCTCCATGGCTTCCTCCTCATCTGGACCATCAATTTTCAAAGTGATCAATTCTTCCTGGGCAATGGCCAGACTCATCACCCCCATGATGCTTTTTGCATTGACCGATTTGTTCCCTTTTTCCACATAGACAGAGGCACTATAACGATTGGCTTGCTGGACAAAGCTTGCCGCTGGTCTGGCTTGCAAACCAGTATCCAGGGTGACACGCAACGTTTTTTGGATCACATGTGATTCCTCCCATTTTCCAAGTAAGCGCTATCAAATTCATGAAAAAGAAAACACCCATATGAGTGTCTTCTTAGTATACCACATGCTATATATGCTTCATACCTGCTTATGCCTTTTTAATGGATGTCCCATTTCGAAGTCTGTCAGCGAATTCATCTATTTTGCGGAGGCGGTGATTGATTCCCGATTTACTGATCTTCCCCGTGGAAACCAATTCCCCAAGCTCCTTCAAAGATACATCCTGATGCTGGACCCTAAGTTCAGCGATTTCCTGGAGTTTCTCAGGCAGCGCTTCGATTCCGACCGTGTTTTTGATGAAGTTGATATTCTCCACTTGACGGAAGGCTGCACCGATTGTCTTATTGAGGTTGGCTGTTTCACAATTGACTAGGCGGTTGACCGAATTGCGCATATCACGGACAATCCGGACATCCTCGAATTTCAGCAATGCACTGTGGGCGCCTGCGATATTAAGGAACTCGGTGATCTTCTCCGCTTCTTTTAAGTAGGTAATGAATCCCTTGCGCCGCTCTGTACTGCGAGCATGCAGGTCGAATGTATTCATCAGCTCACAAAGTGCATCACTATGTTCTTTATGTGTATTGAATATTTCCAGGTGGTAAGAAGAAGTCTCCGGATTATTTACCGATCCGCCTGCCAGAAAGGCACCGCGCAGGTAAGCTCTGCGCTTTTCGGATGTGTCGGTAAAAGAGTTGCCTATTGTACGGACAAAAGTGAATTGATCCTCGAGTATTTCCAAACGACGCAGCAAGTCATCCACTTGCTTGTTCAATCGTACAATGTAGACATTGTTCTTCTTCAATTTCATCTTCTTCCGGACGAGCAGCTCGATTGGATGATGATAGATAGCCTTCAGCAGCGTATATATACGTCTTGCGATGGCCGCATTCTCCGTCTGGACATCCAGGGTATATTCCTGTCTCGAATAAGAGACGGAGCCATTCATCCTGATCAAGGCCGCAAGCTCGCTTTTCACGTCCGTCATTTCGATTGGAATGGTCGTCAATTCCTTTTTTATTTCTGATGCAAAGCTCACGATGCTCTTCCCCCCTTTTTATCACGCCGCGCGCTTACAGCATCGCGTAAAGCAGCTTGGCGATTTTGTGTGTATCATGACGGAGCTTCCGCTGTTGATGGTCAATGATATCAGCTTCGATCACTTCAAGTCCCAAAGACTTCAGGCGGCTGATATCATACACGACCGGCTCTGCGTTCTCCTCTGCATAATTTTCCCGAATATCCTGCTCGATTGCGCTGTTATTCACGACAATCGCCGAGACAATATCGGCTCCAATGTGATCATGGATGGCTTGGATATGATCACCTGCTGTATAACCTGTCGTTTCCCCGTATTGTGTCATCACATTGCATACATAGACAACTTTGCCTGGCGCTTCCCTTAAAGCATGCTCAATCTCCGGAACGATCAGATTCGGCATGACACTTGTATATAGGCTTCCCGGACTGATAACAATCAAATCAGCCTGCTTGATGGCCTCGATTGCTTCCGGAAGCGGCTTGACGGGCAGCGGACTGACAAATACCCGTTTAATCCGTTTATTCGCCAGCGGGATATTGGATTCCCCGGTCACAATCTCGCCGTCGGTCATTTCCGCATGCAGCACGACGTTCTGATTGGCAATCGGGTATATATTCCCCTTCACTTTCAGGACCCGTGAAATCTCCTTGATACCGTTATAAAAATCCCCGGCGATCGAAGTCATTGCCGCCAGCAGCAGATTCCCCATGGAATGACCGGATAACCCATTGCCATTTTTAAACCGGTGCTGGAACAAATCGATCAGCATCGGTTCAGCATCGGCCAATGCGGCGATGACATTCCGGATATCCCCCGGGGCCGGCATCGCAAGCTCTGTGCGCAATTTCCCCGAACTGCCGCCATCATCAGCTACCGTGACGATTGCCGAAAGATCCACAGGAAGCTGCTTCAGTCCTCGCAGCAAAACAGGCATGCCTGTCCCGCCCCCGATTGCAACTATTTTTTTTCTTTTCATCAGTGGCTTTTCCTTTCTACATCACGGTGCGTCACATGCGTCGCATAGCTGTCGCTGTAACGTTTCGCCAAATGCTCGGCAATGGCCACCGAGCGATGCTGTCCGCCTGTACAGCCAATGGCGATGACGAGCTGGCTTTTTCCTTCTTTCCTGTACTGGGGCAGCATGAAGGTGAGCATATCCTCCAGCTTCTGCAGGAAGGTATGCGTATCGGACCATTTAAACACATAGGAAGACACCGGCTCATCCAATCCTGTCTGCGGTCTGAGGTTCTCCACATAAAACGGGTTCGGGAGAAAGCGAACATCAAAGACAAGGTCTGCATCGATCGGCAGACCATACTTAAAGCCGAAGCTCAGCATCTGGACAGTGAATTCTTCGTAATCGGAATCCTTGAAGCGCTTCATGATCTTCTCACGGAGCTGCTTCGGCTTCAGCGTCGATGTATCCACGATGAACTGGGCTCTTCCCCGCATCTGATCGAGCAATGCCCGCTCCTGCTGTATGCCTTCGAGCGGAAGTCCTTCCGGTGCAAGCGGATGTGTCCTGCGCGTTTCTTTATATCTGGTTACGAGAACTTCATTCTTAGCATCGAGGAAAAGTACTTGCGGCTCCAGCCAATCCTCCATCGTGAGCTTGTCCAGTGCTTCGAACAAGGAGTCAAAGAATTCCCTTCCCCGTAAATCCATGACCAGCGCGACTTTTTTGATATCATTGGCCGCATCGCGCATCAAGTCAAGGAAAGTCGGCAGGAGCGCCGGAGGCAGGTTATCCACGCAATAGTAGCCCAAATCCTCGAAACTTTGGACAGCAACCGTCTTGCCTGCTCCAGACATACCGGTTATGATGACGAGCTTCGTTTCATTCAACTGTTTCTCCATACGTATCCCCCGTTTTATTCTGGTGTCGTCGGATCCAGCTTCGACTGCAGCAGCTGCCGATCCTCCGTGTAAACGAATGTGCCGAACAATGGCTCATCAGTGCTGAACATATGGGCGAATATATCCCGATCTCCCTCTGCCATCGGCAAATCCTTGATATTCTTGATATCTATCCATTCCAGCTTGCCTTCCTGGCTTTCTTCAAGCAATTCACCTGTATATTCTTCGGCGAAAAAGGTGAACATCATCCATTCATGGATGACTTTTTCGTCTTTTTTTATAACAAAAGTAAATGTACCGCGAAGCTCCGGTTCATGTACAGTCAGGCCTGTTTCTTCCCAAAATTCCCGGACCGCGGTTTCCTTGACCGACTCCCCCAGCTCCATTTTACCGCCGGGAGCTGAGTACCAGCCTTTACTCGGTTTTTTCAATAAAAGAACTTTATCATCAACTGCCAAAATGCAGTTTGCAACTCGTTGCATGCTTCCACCTCTTTCTCTGTGTAAGTGGACATGTCGATTCGTTTTACACATCACTCTATATTATACTATTTCTGTTTCGCTTCAAACAGTAATATGTTTCCTTAATCTTTGCCAATAATCGCCGTCATTCCCCAAAAAATAAAAAAAATGCATAGGTGCCGAGGCACCTATGCCAATAACTAATTTATCTATTAAAAGGGGGTCAATTAGTTAAAACCAGTATAGCAAATGATTATGTCGCCCATGTTACAGCAGCATTAAGAATCATTTACAAGGAAGCCTGGCCCGCTTATTTGCCGATTGCGTCCAGCTCTTCTTTCAAGCTTTCCACGTAAGCTTGTGCCGCTTGGGCTGCAATACTGCCATCCCCAGTTGCTGTCACGATTTGTCGAAGCTCTTTGTCCCGAATATCCCCAGCCGCAAAAATACCAGGTACAGCTGTTTCCATACGTTCATTCGTGTGGATATAGCCAAGTTCATTTGTGATGCCGAGGGATTGGAAAGGCTCACTGAGCGGAACCATTCCGATGTAAATGAATACCCCGTCTGCTGATTTTTCGTATTTCTCTCCAGTACGCTGATTCAAAAGCGTGACGCTGGAAACTTTATTGCCTTCGCCATTGATTTCCTCGACAGTTGTGTCCCAGATGAAATCGACTTTTTCATTCGCGATGGCACGCTGCTGCAGGATAGGCTGCGCACGCAATTTATCCCGGCGGTGGACAATCGTCACTTTGTCAGCGAAACGGGTCAGGTAGACACCCTCCTCGACAGCTGAATCCCCGCCGCCGACTACGATCAATTCACGGTTCTTGAAGAAAGCTCCATCACAAACGGCACAATAAGATACACCGCGTCCGCTGAATTCGTCTTCTCCAGGCACACCGAGCTTTTTCCACTTCGCTCCTGTCGTAATGATAAGGGATCGTGTTTTATATTCTTTATTGCCGGCAATGATCGTTTTGTATTCCTTGCCGTCTTTCACTTCTTTGATATCGCCGTAAGCATATTCCGCACCGAATTTTTTCGCATGCTCGAACATTTTATTGGAAAGATCCGGTCCCAGGATGGAATCATAGCCTGGATAGTTCTCCACATCCTCTGTGTTTGCCATCTGACCGCCCGGAATACCTCTTTCTATCATAAGTGTATCTAGATTTGCACGGGAAGCATAAACCGCTGCCGTCATGCCAGCCGGTCCAGCTCCTGCAATGATTACGTCATAAATTCTGTCTTCAGTCATTTATAGGACCCCTTCCGTCTATATATCAGTCGTTCTCTCTACTCGTTAGCATATAAGATTCTTTCTGCAACGTCCATTTTTCTGCCTGCTGCTTCAGGAAAGCCAATGAAAATCCTCTTTGTTCAAATGGCTGAATCTGCGGCTGCCTTCCTGCCACAGCTTTTCGGCATATTCTTCATTACCGGCCTTCTTTGCCGCCAAGCTGAACCACTTATAATAGGAAGCATGTCCTTTCACGCGTCTTTTATCCAAATGGAGAAAGCGGTCAACCGCATCTTCATAATGGCCGGTCATGGAAAAAGCGCATGCGATGCGCAGATGCTGCTCTTCATGAATCGGGAAAATATTACGAAGCAGGCGAAGATGCTCATCCCGTTGGTCGAAGCAACGCATTTCGTGATAAAACACGGCAAGATTGACATGGGTGTAGACAGAGACTTGCTCGCTCTCCAGATGCTCTTCTTCCATCCGCACAGCTTCTTTCTGGTTGCCAGTATAGAAAAGCGCCTTGGCATACTCATGTTTTGCCAGCATATGCTCCGGGAACATGCTCATCATTTCTTCCAAAATAGGTAAAGCGAACTGCCATTCTTCCCGTTCCAAATAATAAAAAGCCGACTCCTGGAACATGATGAGCTCATCCTCTTCCTCTGTCGTCCAAAGCTCATCATCTTCTTCCTCGGCTTCCACATAGGTCAGCAGCTCCTCGGCCTGATGCCGGAAATCCCCTTCCGGATCCATCTCCAGATACAAGTTGGCGAACTTCTCCGCATCATGCATATAACCAAGCTTCGAATAATTATAGGCAAGCATGTAGAAGCATTCGGCATAGCTCTCCCCATGCTCTTTGATGATGTCATCCAGGATATAAATCGCTTTATGGAATGCTCCCATTTCCGTAAAAATAACCGACTTCTGGCAGTGATAGATCACTTCCGTCGGTTCCTTCTCGATCGCTTTTTCAAGCCATTTCATGGCTTTGTCCAGCTTACCGTTCCGATAGGCCTCGATGCCCTTTGTATAATAGAAATCTCCTTCCGGTATGAAGGGGATGATGTTAGTCGGTCGTGCCTGCTGCTCTGCTGGTTCCAGCGTTTGCATGTGTTTCCTCCTACTGCATTAGATATCCCATGAAGTATATCATATTTCCACACCCGGTCCTACACCTTAAGAAAAAAAGACTGTCCCCCCTAAGGGAAACAGTCTCCTGGATGAATGATCAAACAGTTTGCAAGTCGTCTTCTTTAACTGGTACAACTGCTTCTTTTGCCAAGACTTCCAGTTCACGTGTATATTCTGCTTTCTGCTCAGCAGTATAACCCAATGTTTCAGCCATGTAATCAATAACCGCATCTTTGTTAGCATGAACAAAGTCGATGTTGAATAGCAGCGCGCCTGTGCGTCGAACGAAGAAATCGACTGGTTTGTATGCCAGTTCTTCTTCAATCGCATAACGCAGCTGTGCGAATACAAGAGCATCGATATTGGCAGCTTTCGCTTCATCCTTCAATGTTTCGAAGCGGCTGAAGACTTTATCGACATTCGCTCCGTAGCGGCTTACCATTTTCAATGCGTCTTCAGCAGAAAGTCCGATTGCTTTCCCTTCATCCACTTTACGTTCTTTGAAGCGTTCGAATCCTTTGGATCCGCCGACTTCCCCACCAGAGATAGGCAGGTTCTTCGTATCGGATTCGGAATAAAGGATGCCTTCTTCTTCCTTGAACTGTTTAGCCACAAGATTGACTGCTTCGATTGCCATTTTGCGGTAACCAGTCAGCTTACCGCCGGCCATGGAAATCAAGCCGCTGTCGGAAACGAAGATTTCATCTTTACGGGAAATCTCGCCCGGTTTCTTGCCTTCCTCTTGGATAAGCGGACGAAGGCCAGCCCAGCTGGATTCCACATCATCTTTTGTGATTTCCACAGTCGGGAACATGTAGTTGATGGAATCGATGATATAATCACGATCTTCGACAGTCATGACTGGATGCTGGATGTCACCTTTGTATGTTGTATCTGTTGTACCGACATATGTCTTGCCTTCACGCGGAATCGCGAATACCATCCGGCCATCCGGAGTATCGAAGTATACGGCTTGGCGCAACGGGAAGCGCTGTCCGTCGAATACCAAGTGGACACCTTTTGTAAGATGCAGTGTTTTGCCTTTTTTGGATCCATCTTTTTCACGGATCGTATCCACCCAAGGACCGCCGGCATTGACGATTTTCTTAGCGAAGATACGGTGCTTGTCACCAGTTGTTACATCTTCTGCTACGACACCGGTAACTTTACCGCCAGCATCATAGATGAATTCGATTACTTTTGTATAGTTGATTGCGTTAACGCCTTTTTCAACCGCTTTTTTCAGAACTTCCAATGTCAAGCGGGCATCGTCCGTTTTGTATTCCACATAACGGCCGCCGCCAAGCAAGCCTTCAGATTTTACAAGCGGCTCTCTTTCCAATACTTCTTCACGTTTCAGCATTGTGCGGCGTTCCGCTTTTTTCACACCAGCAAGATAGTCATATACACGCAAACCGATGTTGGTAGTGAACGGACCGAATGTACCGCCTTTGTGGAACGGAAGCAGCATCCATTCAGGAGTTGTTACGTGAGGACCATTTTCGTATACGATTTCACGTTCTTTACCAACTTCTGCAACCATTTTGACTTCGAATTGTTTCAAATAGCGCAAACCACCGTGAACCAATTTAGTTGAGCGGGAGGAAGTACCTGCTGCGAAGTCCTGCATTTCTACAAGACCTACATTCATTCCGCGCATTCTTGCATCAAGTGAGATACCGGAACCAGTGATCCCACCACCAATGACAAGAAGATCCAAAGGTTTATCAGTTAAGTTCGCATAAATTTCGTTACGTTTCTTACTAGAGAAAACAGTCATGCTTGAACACTCCTTTTTAGATTCAGCGGCTCTTCTATTTCTATACCCCATTATAGTAGAAGTCATGTATAGAAAGCAGAAAGAGACCACAAATAATCCATACAATGTATAGATATTCGCGGTCTCTCCAATGTCTCGGGCCGAATCATTAACTTGTGACTTCAGTATAACATGCCCAGCCCGATTTGAAAAGGTATATTACTTGAAAGTACGTGTAGCTTCCACAGCTTTTTTCCAGCCTGCGTAGAGCTGATCTTTTTCTTCTTTGGAGCGGTTTGGCTTGAACGTACGGTCGATTTGCCATTTGTTGGCGATCTGTTCGCGGCTTTCCCAATAGCCGACCGCTAAACCAGCCAAGTAGGCAGCACCTAATGCTGTTGTCTCCTGGATGACTGGACGTTCTACGTCTACATCAAGCATATCGCTTTGGAACTGCATAAGGAAATCGTTTTTCACGACGCCGCCATCGACACGAAGCTGTTTCACATCGATACCGGAATCCTCGATCATCGCATCGACGACATCCTTGGATTGGAAGGCAAGTGATTCCAATGTTGCGCGTGTGATATGCGCACTTGTTGTACCACGCGTGATACCGAACATCGCACCGCGTGCATCACTATCCCAGTATGGTGTACCCAGTCCTACGAAGGCAGGGACTACATAAACACCGCCATTGTCTGAAACGCTTGTCGCAAGGCGCTCGCTTTCAGGAGAAGATTCGATGATCTTCAAACCATCACGAAGCCATTGGACAGCGGAACCTGCAACGAAGATGCTTCCCTCGAGTGCGTATTCCACTTTCCCATCAAGGCCCCAAGCGATCGTTGTCAGCAGGCCATGCTCGGATTTAACAGCTTCCTCACCTGTATGCATAAGGACGAAGCAGCCCGTTCCGTAAGTATTTTTCACCATACCCGGCTCAAAGCAGGCTTGACCGAATAGGGCAGCGTGCTGGTCACCAGCGATACCAGCGATCGGCACTTCTTCACCGAAGAAATGATAGTCGATTGTCTGGGCGTATACTTCAGAAGAGGCTTTTACTTCTGGAAGCATGCTCTTCGGCACATCAAGGATCTCAAGCAGTTCATCATCCCATTTAAGCTCATGGATGTTGTACATCAATGTACGGGCTGCGTTGGAATAATCAGTAACATGCGCTTTACCGCCAGATAGCTTATAAACAAGCCAAGTGTCGATTGTACCGAATAGCAAATCACCGTTCTCTGCTTTTTCACGTGCTCCTTCCACGTTATCCAAGATCCATTTGACTTTTGTACCGGAGAAGTAGGCATCCAATAGCAAGCCTGTTTTTTCGCGGAACAGATCATTATGACCTTTTTCGATCAAGTCATTGACGATATCAGCTGTTTGACGGGATTGCCAAACGATCGCTTTATGGATCGGACGGCCAGTGTTTTTATCCCATACGACTGTCGTTTCCCGCTGGTTCGTAATACCGATCGCCGCAACCTGTTTCGCATCGATGTCCGCTTTGCGGAGCACTTCCGCCATACAAGCAGAAATGGACGTCCAGATTTCGTTCGCATCATGCTCTACCCAGCCGGATTGCGGGAAGAACTGTTCGAACTCCATTTGTGCAGTTTCCACGATGTCGCCATTGTGGTTGAAAAGAATCGCGCGTGAACTTGTTGTTCCCTGGTCAAGTGCCATGATAAATTTTTCCATTACTTAATCCCCCTCGTTTTCACACCATTATTCGCAGCTGCCTCTGCGTTAGCTTTTACAAGTTCCCCTCGAACTGCAGCGATAATGATTATTAATAATACAGCAGATAAAATCCAGAAACCTACTTGCAAGTCTTCCATGAAAAATCCGATATAGAAATATGCACCGTATGCTCCCCCAAGCAATGGACCTACAACCGGAACCCACGCATACTTCCAGTTGGAAGAACCTTTACCAGGGATCGGCAGCAATGCATGAGCGATACGCGGACCTAAGTCACGGGCTGGGTTGATCGCATATCCTGTCGGACCGCCAAGCGCCATCCCGATGACTGCAACGAGCAAACCTACCAATAATGGATTGAATCCATCTGCTAAAGAGTTGCCTCCAATGAATAGAATACCAAGCATCAGGATGAAAGTGCCAATGATTTCTGCCAATAAGTTCGAAAATGGACTATCAATCGCCGGATCAGTAGAGAAAACGGATAGTTTTGCCATAGGATCGGATGTTTTTGCCCAGTGCGGCAAATAAACCAAGAACACCAGTACAGCACCCAGGAATGCACCGAGCATTTCACCGGCAAGATATTCCGGCACGACATTCCAGCCGATATCCCCTTTGATTGCCAGCCCTAATGTCACGGCAGGATTCAAATGCGCTCCTGAAAAACTGCCTACTGCATAAGCACCCATCGCCACTGCAAGACCCCATGCAATGGTAATCGTGATCCAGCCTGTGCCTTCCCCTTTGGACTTGCTTAAATTGCTGACTGCTACAACTCCTCCACCGAAGAGTATTAGTACCATTGTGCCGATCGTTTCGGCTGCGAAGATACTCATTGTGATTGTCCCCTTTATTGATAGAATTTTTCGGAGAGCGCTTTCATTCAGCGTCCAAAATAACCGCACTTTGCAGAATCATAAAAAAATAGCTACATTCAACCTAAAAATATTATTAAGGAAGCGCTGTCTTTTGGATTAGAAAAATCCATCACCTAATATAACATAGTAAACACCTGACGTGTACTAAAAAGGTAATGGATTCTCCGTATCTCCGATCATTATTATTAACTTATAGATAGACTTTACACCTAATTGAAAGCGGTGTCAAGGACTTACCATAAACTTTTTTTTGATGTGGAAACGGCTGTTGCCCCCGCTTCCAGAGCGGCATCCACATCTTCCTGGGTGCGTATGAGCCCTCCAGCTATGACCGGCACGCCGATTTTTTCGGATACTTCTTTTATCATATGAGGAATTAACCCCGGCAATACTTCGATGTAATCAGGCTGCGCCTTCTTGACCAGTGAAAGATTATGATCAAGCGCGTGTCCATCAATCAAAAACAAACGCTGCACAGCGGTTATCTTATATTTTTTGGCTGCACTGATAACATTCGTCCTTGTCGATATGACACCATCCGGCTTCAGACGCTGACAGACAAAGTCCATCCCGGCATCATCTGTCTTCAGTCCCTGTATCAAGTCAACATGAAGAAACACTTTCTTCCCTGCTTTTTTGGCATATTTGATCTGGGAAGGAAGCTGGGCTATCCTTGTCTCAAGCAGCACCATCATCTGCATATCTTCCCGCTGGAGCAATTCATCGAAATCCCGCTCATTACGGGCTGCAGGTAATATCCGTTGTCCTAAATCCATTCTTTTCCTCCTTCATGAAACAAGCAGACACTTAGGTTGTCTGCTTGTCCTGTCGTTGTTCTGCTGTATAAATCATTTGCATCGGATTTCCGCCCACCATGGCACCAGGAGGGACATCCCGGTGGACAAGCGTGGCAGCCGAAATGACCGCTCCGTCTCCGATGGTGACGCCGGGCAGGATCGTCGTATTGGCTCCCACCATCACATTATCCCCGATGATGACATCCCCAAGGCGGTATTCATCCGTCAAATATTCATGGGCCAGGATGGTCGTATTATAACCGATGATGCTGTTCTTTCCTATCGTGATCCGCTCCGGATACAGGAAATCCGGCACGACCATAACAGCCAATGCTGTTTCTTCACCGATTTTCATTTTGAGAAAGGATCGGTAAAGCCTGTTCTTCAAACCAAGGAATGGCGTATATCGTCCAATCTGGACCACGGCGAAATTCCTGGCTACTTTCCAAAAAGGGATTGTTTTATATAACTGCCACAGCGAATTCGGTCCTTTAACGGGATAGCTTTCCGTTTTCCGCATGCGCGTCTTCCTTTACGATGTCGAATAAATCACGGATATCCTCCAGCATATAATCCGGCCCATATGTCAGCAAGGTTTCTTTGCCCTTGATCGACCAAGCCACACCGGCAGTTTTTGCACCCGCATTCTTCCCGGACTCAATATCATGATGATTATCACCGATCATGATGGCTTCCC
Organism: Terribacillus sp. 7520-G; assembly: GCF_002271665.1. Taxonomy (NCBI): domain Bacteria; kingdom Bacillati; phylum Bacillota; class Bacilli; order Caryophanales; family Bacillaceae; genus Terribacillus; species Terribacillus sp. 7520-G. The sequence continues at coordinate 17,962 of NZ_NQFP01000027.1, forward strand.
CCGGGACACTGCCAAGCGCCTCCAGCCCTTTCAGCACAGGTTCCGGATGCGGCTTTGCATGTTCGATATCATCATACCCGATCACGACATCGAACAATCCTCCAAGACCGCATACCCGAAGACCGCGCTCTGCAGTTTCCCGGACCTTTGTTGTGACAATCCCCAGTTTAAAACCTGCCTGCTTCAGTTCCTGCAAAGTTTCAGCGACATATGGATAAGCCTCTACATATGCATCATGATGCTCCAGATTATGCTTCCGATATGCTGCGATCATTTCTTCCGCCCTCTCGGCGTCGATGTTCTCGAAAACATCCTTCAGCGGCGGACCGATGAACGGGAGCAATTCCTCGCGCTCATATGTCCGGCCCATATACTGCTCCAATGTTGCCGTGTAGGATGCCAGAATCAGGCTATTCGAATCGATCAGTGTTCCATCCAAATCAAATAACAATGTCGTGATTGCCATAATCGCATTCGCCTCTCTCTATTCCTAGTCTTTATAACGAGGTGTCTTCGCTCCTGGACGGCGCCGGATGATCACGATGACCACCGCAAGGACGATCGCTGCGATGGAAACAACTTGCGCCGCCCGCAGGCCATCGGCAACAAGGCTATCCGTCCGCATACCCTCGATGAAGTAGCGTCCAAGGCTATACCAAGCAAGATAGAACAAGAACATTTCCCCGCGCTTCAAATTCACCCTGCGTAAAACAAGCAAGATGACGAAACCAAGGATATTCCATAGTGATTCATAAAGGAAAGTCGGATGATAGAGAACACCATCGATACACATTTGGTTATTGATGAAATCCGGTAAGTACTGGATGAAGTTCTGATATGCCTCTTCCGAAACTGGACCTCCATGGGCTTCCTGGTTCATGAAATTACCCCAGCGGCCGATAGCCTGCCCAAGAATCAAACTCGGCGCAGTAATATCCGCCAGCTTCCAAAACGGTATCTTTTTCACACGGCAGAAAATGATTGCCGTGATGATGGATCCGATCAATGCTCCATGGATGGCAATGCCGCCTTCCCAAATGGCAAACACCTTCCAAAACGGACCGTCTGCATAGTTTTCCCATTCGAAAACAACGTAATAAATACGGGCACAGATGATAGCTGCCGGAATGGCAAATACCAGAAAGTCCACAAACGTATCTTTATGTAATCCGCGCCTTTTCGATTCGCGGATGGCCAGCCATAGACCGAGGGCTGCACCGACTGCAATGATGACGCCATACCAGTAAATCGTCAGTGAACCGAGCTCCAAAAACACCCGGTTCAATGGTTGTGCTTCACACATTTCCATCCGTCATGTCTCCCCCATTATCTTTTCCTGTTTCTATCATTTTCGTCAGACGCTGCGAGAATTCCTCCGCTGCATTCACACCCATCCGTTTCAGGCGGAAGTTCATCGCAGCCACCTCGATGATGACAGCCAAGTTACGCCCCGGACGTACAGGGACCGTCATCTTCGGTACATTGACATCCATGATTTTCATCGTATCTTCATCCAATCCGACCCGATCATATTGTTTTGATTGATCCCAGGTTTCCAAATTGATGACGATCGATATTTTCTTATGGCTGCGCACTGCCCCTGCGCCAAACAATGTCATGACATTGATGATGCCCAAACCCCTGATCTCCAATAAATGCTCGATCAAGGAAGGCGAATTTCCGATAAGGGTATCGTAATCCTCCTGCCGGATTTCGACGCTGTCGTCAGCAACAAGACGATGCCCGCGCTTGACGAGCTCCAACGCTGTTTCACTTTTTCCGACACCGCTCTGGCCGGTGATCAGGATGCCGATTCCATAGATATCCACCAACACTCCATGGACTGCTGTGAATGGTGCAAACCTGGCCTCCAGGAAATTCGTTATCCGGCTGATGACACGTGTCGTCTTATGCGGCGACCGTAAAATCGGGACACCGGCAGCCTCTGCCGCTTCCATCATCTCCGGCGGCACTTCCTGGCCTCTCGTAATGATCAAACCAGGTGTGATATCAGAGCAAATCTTCTCAAACCGATCCTTCTTCTGTTCGCTTGTCAGCTCCTCCAAAAAGGAAAGCTCCGTCTTACCGAACAATTGCAGCCGATCTTTCGGATAATATTTAAAATAACCTGTCAACTCTATACCAGGACGGGAAATATCACTCATGAAAATTTCACGTTGTACGCCTGTATTCCCAGTCAGCAATTCCAGATTGAAACGATCCAATAAATCCTGAATGACTACTTTTGCCATAAAAACCCTCCATCCTAACAATTCTTGTTTATTCTAGCATACTTCCCGAAAAGATAGATACCTGGGCATAAAAAAGGCCCTGCAGCATGCCGCTGCAAGGCTTGGTTTCAGCTCGTGATCCGATCCCGGATGAGCCAGTTCAGCAAGAGATTCAGCAAGGCAAGTATGATTGCCGCAATGATTGCTGTCCCGAATCCATCGATTATGAAATTATCCCCGATCAAGCCTTGTGTGATCATCAAGGTGATTGCGTTGATCACAAACAAAAACAATCCTAGCGTCAAAGCGGTCAGCGGCAGTGTCAGGACAATCAGCACAGGCCGGACAAGGATATTCAGAATCGACAGGATGAAGCTGGCCAGGATGGCAGTCCCGAAGCCCTCTACATAAAAGGAGTCGAAGATACGGCTCACAATGATCAATGACACGCTATTCAGCAATAGTGTCAAAATCCATCTCAGCATATCATGGAAGGACCCAGACAGAACCCGTTTTCGTGTTCGCTTCCAAATGAAGCTTTTCCTGCGCTGCTGGGTAAGTCTCGAATTTCAGTGCTTTCTTGACGACTTCCTTCGATTCATCTATGACGATATATTCGTCCAAGTCGCAATGCAGAGATCCGATATTCGTCGTAATCCGTCCGTTCAAAGGAATCGCGGCCAGGGACTTCAACCGGATACTGCCATTGGTTGCCTTGAAAAATGCACTGTCCGGATCGGAATTATGCCACTCGCAATGGATACTGCCATTGAACGTTTGGGCATCAAGCTTACGGAAACTTCCCTCCAGCCTAAGTGAGCCATTGACGGATTCACAAAGCAGATCCTTTGCTGTCACCTGCTTCAGCTTGATGCTGCCGTTCGATGTCTCGGCGCTGACTATCGAGCCGCCTCCCCCATGGAGATCGATGCTTCCATTTGTCGTCTTGCAATAGATATTCACACTGCTCACCGAATCGGTCCGGATCGTTCCATTGAAGGTTTTCACGACACATTCATCATATACTGCTTCCGGGACATACAAGGTGATTTCCGGTTTGATCCGTTTATCCTGCAGCGAGAACTGCAATTTTCCATCCGCGACGGCAAAATAGGCTTTATCCGTGAACCGCCTTCTGGCAGCCTGCTCATCCTCTTCCTGATAGACTTTCGCCTTTGTTTCCAGACGGGCAAGAGGTTCGGTCCAGCTTTTGATCGTAACAGAGCCATTATAGATTTTCAGGTCCATTTTCGAGAATGTCTCATCTGCCTGAAATATATGCTCGACTACATGATGATCGCCGAAGTTCAAATCCAGGTCAGCATTCTTGATCTTGGTGAAAGCCTGCTGGACATATTGCAGTACTTTCGGACCGACAGACTTTTTCTTGGCTGCTTTACCGACACGCTGGGATTTTGGCTCTTCGCCTGCCGTGACAAGCTCCTGCACCACCGGCTCCTTCTCTTCATCCGTATGCTGTACAGCACCGAAAGCACGCTCATCAAGAGCCGCAAGCTCCAGCTCTGCTTCTTCGGCAGTGAGCTTTCCTTCCTCGAGCTGTTTCAGGATCCTCTTTCTTTCTGTTCTCATACAAAGCCTCCTTTACACATATACGAATCATATGTTATCGAAGTTCCAAGTATAGAATGTCTCCTCTTTGAAATGTTCCAGCGCTATGGACTCCATGTTCTCTTCCGTAAGCTCCGCTCCAGTGACATTGACAAGTACGCCTTGTGCCTGGGATTTATGGCAAAGGATGGTTTTCACCTTTGTTTTGACGAATGGACGAATATCCTGGACAACGTCAGGCTTGCCTAGAATCTCCTGATATCCGCGCATGAACGCTTGCGCCCAGACCGTCGGACGTGTGCTTTCATCCATCCGCGACACCGCATCGATTGCCGCCGCCCCCAATGCATTGTGGTCCGGATGGACTGCATATTCAGGATAATGGGTGATCACGAGTGTTGGCTTGATCTGTTCCAGCAGTCCCTTCAAGTGATCACTGACTTTGGATAAATCCTCGAATTCCAGGACCTTATCCCGGTAACCAAGCATTTTCAGCTCGACATCCATAACTTCGCAAGCATCCTGCAATTCTTTTTTACGGATTTCCGGTAAGGATTCCCGCGTCGCAAAAGTCGGATTCCCCATATTTCGGCCCATTTCACCTAACGTACCGCATAGATAAGTGACAGGCACTCCTTCTTCCCTGAACTTGGCGATTGTACCAGCTGCTCCGAAAGCCTCGTCGTCCGGATGCGGGAAGATGACTACTACGTGTTTTTCCATGATTATTGCTCCTCCTTAAAACGCTGTCTCGCTTATTTCCAATGAAACCATCAACCGGCCTTCCCGATCATGACCAGCCATGAGCAGGCGATTTTGTCCATCCACTTCCCAGGCATTCAGCCCTTCTGCGTATACCCATCCGTTTTCCGTTTTCAAACCAACTCGATAGGCCGTCCCGGAACCTTTGATCTTTCCATGCTCATAAATAACCTGTGCATTTCGGATAAAGGCACCAACATTATACGCTTTTTCATCTACATGATTAGCATATGCTCCATTTGTCGTTTCAAGATGTATAAACACTTTTTTTCCTGCAAATGCATCTATGTGGTCTTGCACTTCTTTCAAATCAATCGGCTTCACCGTAAGTCGCTCCTTCCAAAGCTATATCTAGACAAACATTTTACTACAAATTCCGCTGTAATGCTCGATTTGATGATTTGCATGCTGATGGACAGCAAAAATACAGCGAGCTTCAGCCCGCTGTATCCCATTCATCGCTCCGCAACATGCGTTGCATATTCCAATTGACTCGCTGTCCGTTCCCGATCGCGCTCAAGGATCGGCTTCAAGTATTTCCCGGTGTACGAACCAGGTACTTCTGCCACTTCCTCCGGTGTACCGGTCGCTACTATCTGTCCGCCTCTATCCCCGCCTTCCGGACCAAGATCGATGAGATAGTCGGCTGTTTTGATGACATCTAGATTATGCTCGATGACAAGGACAGTGTCGCCGTTTTCGACGATACGGTTCAATACTTTCAGCAATCTTGCAATATCATCCACATGCAAACCCGTCGTCGGCTCATCCAGGATATAGAATGTTTTACCGTTGCTGCGTTTATGCAATTCACTCGCCAGTTTCACTCGCTGCGCTTCCCCTCCGGATAGCGTGGTAGCCGGCTGACCCAGCTTCACATAACCTAGCCCTACATCTGAAATCGTCTGCAGCTTTCGCTTGATTTTTGGAATATTGGAGAAGAACTCCAATCCTTCCTCGATTGTCATATCCAATACATCAGCGATGCTTTTTCCTTTATATTTAACCTCAAGTGTTTCCCGATTGTACCGTTTCCCGTGACAAACCTCGCACGGCACATACACATCCGGCAGGAAATGCATCTCGATCTTGATGATGCCATCCCCGCGGCAAGCTTCGCAGCGGCCGCCTTTCACATTAAAGCTGAAGCGGCCTTTCTTATATCCGCGGACCTTTGCAGCATTCGTACTTGCGTATACATCCCGAATGTCATCGAAGGCGCCGGTATACGTAGCAGGGTTGGAACGAGGAGTGCGCCCGATAGGCGATTGGTCAATATCGATGACTTTGTCCAAGTGCTCCAATCCTTTGATCTGCTTATGCTTACCTGGCTTCACTTTGCTCCGGTTCAGTTTCTGCGCCAATGCCTTATGCAGGATCTCATTGACGAATGTACTTTTACCGGAGCCGGACACACCGGTCACCGCAGTGAAAAGACCCAGCGGTATCTCAGCAGAAGCTTTCTTCAGATTATTCTCTTCCGCTCCGATGACTTCGATGGTGCGGTCCTTATCCGGTTTGCGGCGTTCGAATGGCAGCGGAATGAATTTCTTACCGGATAAGTACTGACCCGTAAGTGATTTTTTATCTTTCATCACCTTTTCAGGTGTTCCCTGACTCGTGATCTGCCCGCCATGCTCACCGGCACCGGGGCCGACATCGATGAGCCAGTCCGCTTCCATCATCGTATCTTCATCATGCTCGACCACGATAAGCGTATTGCCAAGATCGCGCATCCGTTTCATCGTTTCGATCAGCCTGTCATTATCCCGCTGATGCAGGCCGATGGATGGTTCATCCAATACATACAAGACACCAGTCAAAGCAGAGCCGATCTGTGTGGCAAGACGGATACGCTGGGCTTCCCCGCCCGACAGCGTACCGGCTGAACGTGAAAGGGTCAGGTAATCCAGACCGACGTTATTCAGGAAGGTTATCCTGTCGATGATCTCCTTGGTGATCATGAACGCAATCTGCCTTTCCTTTTCGTTCAGTTCCAGCTCTTCCATGAAGTGTTTCACTTCCAGGACGGATTTCTCGGTTACATTGCTGATATGATGGCCATTGATCAGGACTGCGAGCGATTCCTCACGAAGACGATGCCCTTTACACTTCGGACATGGCCGGTTATTCATATACTTTTCCATTTGTTCACGGATGAAATCCGATGTCGTTTCCCGATAACGGCGAGCAATATTCGTCACCACGCCTTCGAACTCGATATTGCTTTCACGGACACGGCCGAAGTCATTTTCATAACGAAAATGGATTTTCTCCTTTTTCTTCCCATTCATCAGGATATCCAGCTGTCCCTCCGGCAGTTCGCTGACGGGTACATCCATATCGATGCCAAAATGACTGCAGGCAGCTTCCAGCAGCTTCGGGTAATATTGCGAGCTGGTCGGTTCCCAAGCTGCGATTGCACCATCGCGCAAGGTAAGCTCTTTGTCAGGGATAACCAGGTCGGGATCGACTTCCAGTTTCGTCCCCAGCCCATCACAAGTCGGGCAGGCTCCGAATGGATTATTGAAGGAGAACATGCGCGGTTCCAATTCACCGATCGAGAATCCGCAAATCGGGCAGGCGTGATGCTCACTGAAAAGCAGCTCCTCGACGCCCATCACATCAACGATGACACGGCCGTCTCCAAGCGACAGTGCCGTTTCCAGGGAATCCGTCAATCGTCCAGTGATACCTTCCTTGATGACGATCCGGTCGACTACCACTTCGATTGAATGTTTCTTTGTTTTCTCCAGCTTGATATCATCGGTGATTTCCACCATCTCACCGTCCACACGCAGACGAATATAGCCTTCCGATTTCAGCTTTTCGAGCACTTTGACATGCTCCCCTTTTTTCCCTGAAATGACCGGGGCAAGGACCTGCAGGCGGGAGCGTTCCGGAAATTCCAAGATCCGATCGGCCATTTGTTCCACAGTCTGGGAGCTTATTTCGATTCCATGACGCGGACAAGTCGGTCTGCCCACCCTGGCATATAACAGCCGTAAATAATCGTAGATTTCCGTTACCGTCCCGACTGTGGAACGTGGGTTCTTGCTTGTCGTCTTCTGGTCGATACTGATAGCCGGCGACAAGCCTTCAATCGAATCGACGTCGGGCTTGTCCATCTGGCCGAGGAACTGGCGGGCATAGGCAGATAGGGATTCTACATAGCGCCGCTGTCCTTCTGCATAGATGGTATCAAAAGCGAGTGAGGATTTCCCCGAACCGGATAGGCCGGTCAGCACGACCAGGCTATCCTTCGGAATATCGACATCTATATTTTTTAAGTTATTGGCACGGGCGCCTCTGACTGAAATGCTCTTCTTCGCCACTTTCTTCACCCTTCCACTTTTAGTTCCAAGACAAGATCACGAAGCTCGGCAGCACGTTCGAAATTGAGATCGCGTGCAGCCTGTTTCATTTCTTTCTCCATCTCGGCAATCACTTTTTCTTTTTCCTTCTTCGTCATCTTCGTCAAATCCGGTGTATCTTTCTTATTGGTACCGGATTCTTCAGAACTAATCGTCGCCTTGATGACATCCCGCACTTCCTTCTGGATCGTCCGCGGTGTGATGCCATGCTCTTCATTGTAAGCGATTTGGATTTCACGGCGCCGCAGTGTTTCATCCATCGCTTTTTGCATGCTGTCGGTAATTTTATCTGCATACATGATGACATGCCCGTTTTCGTTACGCGCCGCCCGGCCCATCGTCTGGATCAAGGAACGCTCGGAACGCAAGAACCCTTCCTTGTCCGCATCAAGTATGGCCACGAGGGAAACCTCCGGAATATCCAAGCCTTCCCGAAGCAGGTTGATTCCGACAAGTACATCATATTTGCCGATCCGCAAATCGCGGATGACCTCGATCCGTTCGAGCGTCTTGATTTCCGAATGCAGATAAGCGACCTTGATGCCGATCTCCTTGAGGTAGTCGGTCAAGTCTTCGGACATTTTCTTGGTCAATGTCGTGATCAGGACACGTTCATTCTTCTCTGTCCGTTTGTAAATCTCACTGATCAAGTCATCTATTTGTCCATCTATCGGACGAATATCGATTTCCGGATCAAGCAGCCCTGTCGGCCTGATGATCTGCTCGATCATTTCCGGCGTATGCTCGATTTCATAAGGACCCGGTGTCGCAGAGACATACACGAGCTGGCTGGTCTTCTTCTCGAATTCCTCAAATGTCAGCGGCCTGTTGTCCATCGCGGACGGCAGGCGGAAGCCATGGTCGACCAGCACTTTCTTACGTGCCTGGTCCCCATTGAACATCCCCCTGATCTGAGGCAGCGTAACATGGGACTCATCGACGACGACAACGAAATCGTCCGGGAAGAAGTCCAGTAGCGTATAAGGGGTTGCTCCCCGTTCACGGAAGGTAAGCTGGGCCGAATAGTTTTCGATACCAGAGCAAAAGCCCATTTCCCGCATCATTTCCAAGTCATAATTCGTCCGCTGCTCCAGTCGCTGGGCTTCCAGCAGCTTGCCTTGGTCCCTGAACACTTTGAGCTGTTCCTGGAGCTCTTTTTCAATATTGACGATGGCCTTCTTGAGATTCTCTTCACGCGTAACGAAGTGGGAAGCAGGGAAGATGGCCACGTGCTCGCGATCCCCGATGATCTCGCCTGTCAGTGCGTCCACTTCACGGATTCGATCGATCTCATCACCAAAGAATTCAAAACGGATGCAGTGCTCTTCTTTTGAAGCAGGGATGACTTCGACCGAGTCACCGCGGACACGGAATGTACCGCGCTGGAAGTCGATATCATTCCGTGCGTATTGGATGTCCACCAAGTTGCGGAGCAATTCATCCCTATCCTTCTCCATCCCGACACGGACGGACAGCACCTGGCTCTTATATTCTTCCGGGGAACCCAAACCATAGATACAGGACACACTTGCCACGATCAGTACATCATTGCGCTCGAAAAGGGCGGATGTCGCCGAGTGGCGCAGTTTATCGATCTCATCATTGATGCTTGCATCCTTCTCGATGAATGTATCCGTCTGCGGTACATATGCTTCCGGCTGATAATAATCATAATAGCTGACGAAGTATTCCACTGCATTGTTCGGGAAGAATTCCTTGAACTCGCTGTACAGCTGGCCGGCCAGTGTTTTGTTATGGGCAATGACAAGCGTCGGTTTGTTGATTTCCTTCACCATATTGGAGATGGTGAACGTCTTACCGGTACCTGTCGCTCCGAGCAGTGTCTGATGCCGCTTATTCTGGCGGACGCCATCGACAAGCCGTTCAATCGCTTTCGGCTGATCACCCTGCGGCTTATATTTGGATACTAACTCAAACGTTTCCTTTTCCTTCAACGCCAAATTCCTCCGTTCTGTTTGCTATTTTCATCATAGCATAAAATATATAAAAACACGAACAAACATTCGTCCAAAATTCCATATACATCCTAGTATGGATGATTGCCCAATATATAAAACATAAACTAGCAGATAGCAAAAAGCCGTCAAAAATGACGGCTTTATCTTAGTTGGCTGCTTGGTCGTATTGGTTGACTTCAAATAGGTCGATCAAATCGATTTTCGGATTTTTGTCCGTGAACCAGCGGAGGGCGAAATCATTCTTGAACAATGCCAAGTATTCCCCTTCCCGATCCTGGGCGAGCAGACTGCGCTCATCGAATAGCCGCTCATCCACTTGCTCAGCCTTCAGCCAGCGAGGGATGCGCTCTCCCATCGATTCCAATACCACTTCTACATTATACTCATTTTTCATCCGATATTCGAATACTTCGTACTGGAGCTCCCCGACCGCGCCGAGGATATAGCTGTCATCGCGTTTGCCGCGGAACAGCTGGATCGCTCCTTCCTGGACGAGCTGCTCGATGCCCTTCTTGAACTGCTTCGCTTTCATGACGTTCTTTGCCGTGACCTTCTTGAATACTTCCGGCGGGAACTGCGGCAGCTCATCGAACTCGAAGTTCGCTTTCCCTTCGACCAGTGTATCCCCGATCCGATAAATGTTCGGATCATATATTCCGATGATATCCCCCGCATACGCCTCTTCGACTGTATCACGGGACGATGCCACGAATTGCTGCGATTGGGATAACTTGATCGGCTTCGCCGAGCGGGCCAGCTGCACGCTCATACCACGCTCGAATTTCCCTGAGCAGACACGCAGGAAAGCAATCCGGTCGCGGTGGGCCGGGTTCATATTCGCCTGGATCTTGAAAATGAATCCGGAGAATTCTTCTTTCTCAGGGGATACGACACCTTCCGTCGTACGGCGGCTTCCTGGTGCAGGCGCCATGCTCACGAACGTATCGAAGAATGTTTGGACTCCGAAAGGCGCAAGGGCGCTGCCGAAGAAGACCGGTGTCTGTTTGCCGGCCAGGACACGATCCAGCGAGAATTGATCACCGGCTTCCTCCAATAATTCCAGCTCTCCTTTTGTATCTTCGAAAGTGGAGTCACCAGTCAAGTCGGCATAAGCCGGATCATCGAGCTGGTCATAAGGAATATACGTTTCTTCTTCATTTCCATTGAAACGCACGAACTGCTTGTTATATCTATCGAAAATACCCAGGAAACGCTTGCCCATTCCTGCCGGCCAGTTCATCGGATACGTTTCGATATCCAATACAGTTTCGATTTCCTCCAATAGCTCCAGCGGCTCACGGCCTTCCCGGTCAAGCTTGTTGATGAAGGTGAAAATCGGAATGCCTCTCATACGGCAGACTTTGAATAATTTCAAGGTCTGGGCTTCGATCCCTTTTGTCGCATCGATGATCATGACGACACTATCCACTGCCGTCAGTGTCCGATACGTATCTTCACTGAAGTCTTCGTGACCTGGTGTATCCAGGATATTCACCTGATAATCTTTATAAGGGAAATTCATCACGGATGATGTGACGGAAATCCCGCGCTGCTTCTCGATCTCCATCCAGTCGGAAGTAGCGAATTTACCTGATTTCTTTCCTTTTACCGTACCCGCGGTACGAATCAGATTCCCGAAGACGAGCAGTTTTTCCGTAAGTGTCGTCTTCCCGGCATCCGGGTGGGAGATGATAGCGAAAGTCTTGCGTTTTTGCACTTCTTCTTTTATTTGCATCGGTTCTTTACCTACCGTTCCATTAGCATTCGTATAGCCTGATTGTCATTGTGATCGATTTATTATCTCACACTGCGTCAAACCTCTTTTCCGCTCTAAAATCAGTCTTTCTCTACTATACATAATGTTAGCGCTTTTAGGCAATATCCTTCCGAAGATGGTTTTTCATTGACCCGCACTGAGAAAACGCTTTACTATGATAATAATAAGATTTTCATCAAAATCCGATTCATTCCGAGGAGAGACAAGATATGCTAAAGAAACTATTCGGTAAAAGTATTACAGAAGAGCGTTTTGTAAGCCCTGTCAACGGGAAAGCAGTGCCGCTCGAGGAGGTGCCTGATCCAGTATTTGCAGAAAAAATGATGGGTGAGGGTCTCGCCATCGAACCGTCGGATCAGACCATCGTCAGTCCGATCGATGCCCAGGTCGTCCAGGTGTTCGAAACCAAGCATGCCATCGGCTTAAAAACAGAAATGGGTCTGGAAGTGCTGCTCCATATCGGTCTGGATACCGTGAACCTCAAAGGCGAAGGCTTCGAAACCTTTGTCAAAACCGGAGATAAAGTCTCCGCCGGCGATAAGCTCGTCACCTTCGACAAAGCGTTCATCGAAGCGAATGCAAAAAGCAGTGTCACACCAGTGATCATCACCAACTATGAAGCAAGTGCATATACCTTGGAAACACTATTCCCCGAACAAGCCATTGCAGGGGAAACCCAGATCTTCCAAGTGAAAAAGAAATAATCGAAATGGCAGCTGCACGCTGCCGTTTTTTATTTTGACCTATTTGGGAAGCCTATTGTCATATCTGTTATAATGATAGGATAATGAATTTTTTAGACTGGAGACTGGGCTTTCATGCAATCTTATTTTCTCGATAAACAAGATATCATCAAAGTGACAGGCGATCGATTCTATCGGAGGGGGCTGGACTACGTCAATAAAGGGCGCGTCCAGGGACTGAGCTTCACGCCATCCATCAACCAATGGAAAGCTGTCGTCCGCGGAACCGAAAACTATCCTGTCCGGATTTTTTTCTTTGAGGACGATGATCTGGATGGGGTCTGCAGCTGTCCAGCCTATCACACCCATTATACATGCAAGCACATTGCGGCAGTCTTGATCGCGATCAGCCGGAACCGTTTCGATAGTAACGGATACACCGTCACCGAAGATACAGCCGTCCCGGCTGCTGCCCGTCAGACTGACTTTACCGATCGGCTCGTGCAAGCCTTCGTATCCCCTGCCGAGCGCCTGCCATCGAAGCCCCCGGAAACGTTGAAACTGGAATATAAGGTCGAACAGCGCTTCATGCAGACGAACGGCAATACTGTGTTTGAGGTCGAATTGAAGGCAGGGACCAGCCGCACCTATATCGTGCGGCTTGCCGAGGACTTTCTCAAAAGTGTGCTGCATCAGACCCGCTATCAGCTGACGCCGAGCTTCGCCTTCGACCCGCGTGTACATATTGTCACACCAGAAGACAAAGCTATCCTGGAACGATTGCTGGAAGCCTGTGAGAACAGTATGATCCATGATTTCGCAGCTTCCACCCTCCAATCAGAAAAGCGTGCGATCAAACTGACGCCTGCGATAGCCAAAGTTTTGCTGCCGCAGCTTGCAGAAGCTGGTGCCTCACTCCAATTGCTGCATACGGAACCGCTGGACACATTCCATGTGAGTGACAAGCCTGCACGATTGGACTTTTATCTGTCAACGGATGAAGACGAAATGCTCCAGCTTGGGGTACAGGAAATCGCGGCATATGAATATATCAAAACCTATCATTATTTATTCAAGGATGACACGTTGTATCCAGTTCCTGCCGAACAGCGGGAATTGATCAAGGAGCTGTTCTCCATCCTTCCTTATCGGCATGATGCACCGCAAACCGTTTCGACTAAAAACGTCGACAAATTCGTGTCGCAAGTCGTCGGCAAACTGGAACAAATCGGACACGTGCATATCGCCGAAACAGTCCGCAGCAAAATCGAAATGTCTCCTCTTGCTGCCAAAGTATATCTGGATGAAACGGATGATGTACTGCATGCCAGTGTTTCTTTCCATTATGGGAATCACGTCATCCAGCCAGGTCAGCCGCAGACAGACATGCCGGTGATCAAGCGTCAACCAGCCAAGGAAGATGCTGTCCTTCAGCAACTGCATGCTGCTGGATTCCGCTTTTCGAAAGGCCGGTTCCATTTGCTTAATACAGAGTATATGTATCTCTTCCTCCATGAGCATCTGCCCGCTTTACAGGAAATCGCCGAGGTATATATTTCCGATAGAGTGCAGGCGATGCAGGCGGATGATCAGCATGAAGTTTCTTCCTCGATCCGGCTGCAGCAGGAAAAAGGAATGCTGGAAATCAGCTTCGATGTTTCGGGCTTATCCGAAGCACATATCAATGATGTATTGCAGGCGATGATCGAAAAGAAACGCTATTATCGTATCCCTGACGGCGCATTGCTTGATCTCGGGCAGGAATCCATGGAGAATTTCCAAGACTTCCTGGAACAGCTCCAAATCAAGAAAAGCCAGCTGGAAAATCAGCATATCTTCGTACCGATCGCCCAAAGCATGCAAGTGGAAGAGTCTCTCCGCGGCGCAGAAACGGAAGCTGCTTTCCGCACTTTGATCGAGCGGCTGCGCCACCCGGAACAAATCGAGTTCGCGCTGCCATCCGGACTCCAGGCAGAATTGCGGGATTATCAGCTGACCGGATTCAAATGGATGAAGACACTGGCCCACTATGGTCTCGGCGGCATACTTGCCGATGATATGGGGCTCGGGAAAACATTGCAGACGATTTCCTATCTCACTTCTGAAAGGGAGGCTAATCCATCAGCTAATCCATCGCTGATTGTAGTACCTTCCTCGCTGCTCTATAACTGGCAGAAGGAATTCGAAAAATTTGCACCCGATATGCGGACACTGGTCATTTCCGGCTCGGTGACCGAACGGCAGGAGCAGCTTTCCCGGCTGGAGGAGCATGATATCATCATCACCTCCTACCCGTTATTAAGAATCGATCATCATGTGTATGCAGGACATCTATTCGACAGTCTGATCCTGGATGAAGCACAAGCGATCAAAAACCATACGACCCAGACCGCCAAATCCGTCGGACTGATTCAAGCTGGTAAGCGATTCGCACTCAGCGGCACCCCGATTGAAAACAGGCTGGAGGAACTATGGTCCATCTTCCACACGATATCACCCGGACTGTTCCGGAGCAGGAAATCATTCACCGAAATGGAACCGGAGAAGATTGCCCGGCTGACTCGTCCATTCATCCTGAGACGAGTCAAGACGGATGTGCTGCATGAACTTCCCGAAAAAATCGAGACCACGAACTATTCGGATCTTACCCAAGAACAAAAAGAAGTTTATGTCGGCTATCTGGAGCGGATCCGGAGAAAGATCGACAAAACGATTGCCGAAAAAGGCTTCGATCGCGGAAAGCTCGAGATTCTGGCCGGGCTGACACGACTGCGCCAGATTTGCTGCCATCCTTCTCTATTCATCGAGAATTACACCGGGCAATCCGGTAAATTGGAGCAGCTGCTCGAGGTTGTCCGGGAGCTGAAACAAAATAACAAACGTTTCTTGATTTTCTCCCAGTTTGCCAGCATGCTGGAAATCATCCGGCATGCCTTGGATGATACCGACGTATTCTATCTCGATGGCAGTACGCCTGCCAAGGAAAGAATGCAAATGGCAGAAGCATTCAATGAAGGAGAAAGGGACGGCTTCCTGATCAGCTTGAAAGCAGGGGGTACAGGACTGAATCTTACAGGTGCAGATACCGTCATCCTATTCGACCTATGGTGGAATCCTGCTGTTGAAGAGCAAGCCGCCGGTCGTGCCCACAGAATCGGACAGAAAAATGTCGTCCAAGTGATCCGTCTGCTTACACGCGGGACGATCGAGGAACGAATCTTTGAATTGCAGCAGCGCAAGCGCGCCCTCGTCGATCAGATCATCCAACCCGGGGAAACGATGCTCCATACACTTACCGAAGAAGAAATACGCAGCCTGTTATCGATGCAGGACGACTAGAATGAGCAAGCCGCGAAGGCTTGCTCATTTGCTATATATATGGAATGATTCCTGTCACAGCTGTTCTTTGTATGACGAATGAATTGGATGCTCCTGTCTATTCCTTGTGTAAAAAAACAAAAAGCACCGAATAAAAAGTAAAATATGGTAAAATTTCAAATAAGGAGGAATGAAGATGAAGATAAAAACAACGCTCATCATGACGCTATCTCTCTTAGCTTTATTTACACTGGCTGCTTGTAATGCAGCAAACGAACAAAACGCTTCTGACAATAAGGAGACAGAACCAAACGATATATCTGTAAAAGATAAATCAAGAGAGCAAACAGGAGCAGATGGTGATACATACGAAGAAGACAAGCGCGAAGAAAAAAATCCTGTTACAGGGAACAGCAAGGAGGAGAAGAACACAGGAGCGGCTGCCGAAGAAAAAGATCCTGATACCAATATCAACAATGATGAGAAAAAATCAGAAACACCAGTCCAAGAAAACATAAAAATCTCAAATGGTGAGGAAGCCGTACAATTTCTGAAACAACATCTGGAAGAAGGAAAAAATGAGGACATTTCTTTTGGGACTGATGGAAAGCTATTGACTGATAATACTGGATCTTTTTATATGGTGCAAGTAGTGGATGTTCCTTTGCGCGGATCAGTAAAAACTGGCAACTTAGGCTACTATCAAGTATATCAGAACGGCACTTATGAAGAGTTCCATCCTTCTGTCGATACAAACAATATAAACACTGCGGGAAAAGAAGAATATCTTAAGAGATTGAACGGAATGGAAGAAGCAGATAGAAATGCAGAGGTTAAATCGACCACACAAGATATGATAGATCAAGAAGATGAAAGATATAAAAAATGGGATGCAGTATTAAATGAAATTTATAATGCCCTGCAAGAACAACTTCCTGCTGATGAAATGGACAAATTAAGGGAAGGACAGCGAAATTGGATCAGAAACAGAGATACACAAGCAGAAGAAGCTTCGCTAAAATACGAAGGCGGTACTTTGCAGCCCTTGGAAGCTATAGCTACAAAAGCAACTATTACAAAGGAAAGATGTTATGAGTTAGTAGCGTCCTATATGAAATGACTGGAATCCCCTAAAACAAAAGCCCACACATCTTAGCTTCAGACGAGTGGGCTTATTTCCAATGAGATAACTGCTGCTTTTGATCATTTATATTCAGCTGCTTTCCCGTGAAGCATATCTCCACTGTTCCTGCACAAAGATGATGCCAAGCTCATGCGGTTCCCCTTCATACATCGCACGCTGCTTGATCCGGATTTCCCCTTGGTCATCACGGATTTCCATCTTGCAATACTGGCTGTTCGTCTGGATGGCTTCATAGAATGCCCGTTCCGTTGTCACACGGATACCGTTTACTTTCTCGATCCGCTCACCAGCCAATATTCCCAGTCTGTCAGCCGGGCTTTGGGGAATGACAGCAAGAACGAACAATCCCTTGCTGCTTTCCGTGTAGTACATCTTACGCTTGCGATCTTTACTGCGGAAGTATAGCGTGATCGCCTCCCTGCCGATAAGTGCGATCACAAAAGCCGCAATGGCGAAATAATAGGAGTACATACTTGCCAAGCTCACCGCAAGGGTCAAGAATGCCAAGATCAAGACAGCCTTCCCTTGCTTACGCGCTTCGATGAATGCGGGACGGCCCTTGGCAAAACCATCGATACCAGTAAGCAATGGCACCAGCAGCAGGCCGTAATTCGTTCCATTCAAATGGAAGAATGGCCACCATGGGGCGAAAGGCTCGATGGCACCCGCCGGCACTAACAGGACGAATGGAATGAATAACAGCTTGCGAAACCGATGCTGGCCAATCCAGCGTCCGCGAGGACCCTTTACCAGCTCCGGCAAGGTATCTTCCCTTTTGGTCTTAAGCAGAAGGACAGCTTCTGCAAGCATAAGGATGCTCATGATGAGTGCAAAGCTGATCCAGTTAAGACCTTCCAAATCATCAGCCCAGCCAGCTGGCAGATAGTCAGCAGCATATGGAGCTGCACCTACGGCAAGCAAAAAGCTGAATCCAAAAATATAAGCTGATGACAGCCAAGTGAAACGGAACAAGAGCGTAAGGACAATCGTCACGGCACTTATCAATAAAACGACGACCGGTGCCATGACGATCCCGGCGCCGATGCTTACTGCAGTAAGCAAAAGTGCGAAAATAAGCGATAGCATCCAAGTGCCTGTCCACTCTTTCCCAAAATCGAATACCTTCGTACCGAAGTTATTCCGCTCTTTCCTGATCCTGCGGCTGGAAACGAATAGAGTCAGCAGCAATCCCCAATACAGCAGGGGATTCAAAAAGAAGTTTCCGATCCCATATAGCAGTTCGGTCAACCAATCATTCAGCATTGTGTGTCTCTCCCTATAAACCAACTCTTATGTATACTGTCTATTCTAACATGATAGGCCTCGTTTTCCTATGCCAATAGAAAAAGCCTCCCTTTTTAGGGAGGCTTCGGATCATTGGCGGAAAAGCTGCTGCAGCGCTTTGTCCATTTGATTATCATGCTTGCCATCGCGTACTTGCTCGATGATCTTGGTTTGCAGCAAATCTGCTGTTTCCTGATCCACTTCTCCTGTTGCTTGCAAATCATTATCCAGCTGGAACTGTTTTACTGCTGTTTCAGTCTTTTCATTGAAAAACCCATCTTTACGGCTTGGTTCATATCCCAGGCCTTCCAGCATGATTTGCAGGTTTTTGATTTTGTCATTATTATCGTTAAACTTCAGTGTTTCCTTCTCGTCCAATTGAATCGGAGAACTGTAGAAGTACTCCGGCTGGTCCACTTCGACGGTCGGCTTGATGCCTTTTTCATGGATCCAGTCCCCATTGGGCGTCAGCCACTTGTACAGCGTCAGCTTGAGCATGGAATCATTCTGCAATGGAACGGTTTGCTGTACCGTCCCTTTTCCGAATGTCGTCTTTCCGATCAGTTCATAACCGCCAGCCTGATTCATGGCGCCAGCAAGAATTTCGGATGCAGAAGCACTGCCCTCATCAATCAGGACATTGATCGGGTATTCCTTCTTCTCATCCAGCTCCGTATAAAATTCTTGTTTTTCGCCATTTTTATCTTCGATCTGCAAATACGGTTTATCACTAGGGACAAAATTCTTCAGGATATCCTCCACTGTCGTCAGGATACCGCCTGGATTTCCGCGGACGTCGATGATCAAACCATCGATACCGTCTTTCTCCAGCTTATCCAAAGCTGTTTTGAATTCCTTGGCCGTGCTCTCGGAAAATGATGTGATTTCCAGGACACCAGCTGTCTTTCCATCCACTTCTTTCGTATCGGCATAGACAGTTTCAACAGGAATCTCATCCCGGGTGACGTCTATTTTCAATTCCTCTGACACGCCTGGACGCTTCACTGACAAAGTCACCGTCGTCCCTTTTTCTCCTCGGATCTTATTGACTGCTTGCTGCAGGTCCAAGCCTTGCAAGGAATCGCCATCAACCTCCAGCACTTGATCATTCGGTCGCAAACCTGCTTCCTCAGCCGGGGAATCCTTGATCGGCGCCACAATCGTCACCTGTTTGTCCACCATGCTCACCTCAGCTCCGATACCCTCGAATGAAGATTCCAGCTGCTGATTCAATTGCGAGGAAGACTCCTCGTCCAGAAAGGAACTGTATGGATCATCCAGGGTTTGCAGCATCCCCTGTATTGCACCTTCCTGCAGCTGCTGCGCATCCGGCTTGGCCAATGCATTATCCCTGATGAGCTCATACGCGTCCTCTACCTCAGAGAGATTGCCTGCATCATCTGAAGCAGATCGGAAACCAGATTCATCCTTTCCGGCATATGATGTAAACGCATAGCTGCCGCCAGCCCCGACAACCAATGCCAAAATGATAGCTATCACGAATGTCACTTTTTTGATCTGCACGTCCCACTCTCATCCTTTCTCACTTGTCCGCTCCGTTAATCCTACTATTATGCCAGCCTCCCCCTATCTTATCACTAAAATAGGCAGATGATGTGAAAAAGGCACCTCCATCATCGGAGAATGCCTTTTTCGATTCTGATCTTAGAAATATTTCATTGGGTCGACTGCGTTACTCTTCGCACTATTCCATTTGCCTTCATGAATTTCAAAGTGAAGGTGGGAACCGGTGGATGCACCAGTGTTACCCATTTTCGCAATTTCTTGTCCTCTGGAGACTTTTTCCCCAACGGAAACCCCACGGCTGCTTAGGTGACCATAAAGTGTTTCGTACGTACGTCCATTGATGGAATGCGTAATGATGATAACATTGCCATATCCATTCATCGTGCCACTGTAGGAAACAACACCGCTTGCCGCTGCATGAATCGGCGTTCCAGTAGCATTGGCGATATCCTGTCCATAGTGATTGCTGGACGAGCCGCTTCCGAATGGATCATTCCGGACACCAAATCCAGAGCTCAGGCGACCTTGTGCCGGCCAAGAGAAGATACCAGCTTGTGCCGATTTGACACTGGAGGAGCTGGAGGAACTGCTTGAACTGGACGAATTGCTGGAACTGCTCGAATTGCTGCTCTTGGAAGAGCTGCTTGATTCAGATGCAGAGCTGGAGGAAGAGGACTTGCTTGCTGCTGCTTTCTTCGCCGCCTCTGCTGCTGCCTTCGCTTCTGCTGCCGCTTTTTCCTGTGCTGCTAAATCAGCTTTCTCGGATTCAGCATTTTCCTGTGCCAATCGAAGCGCTTCAGCTTGGTTGGCTGCAAGCTCCTTCTCTTCTTCGGCAGAAAGGATTTTGTTCCCTAGTTTTTCATATTCCTCTTCCAGCTGCTGTTTCAATTCTTCCTGCTCGCTTGCCTGGGACTTCAGGTCTGCTTTGATATCTTCAAGCTTCGCTTTTTGATCTTCCAGGTTTTTCTTTTCATCTTCACGCTGCTGCTTTTGATCCTCAAGCTTCTGCTTCGCTTGGATATAACCGTTCAAAAGCTCCTTATCGGAATCCATGATCGTTGTAACGGCATTCAGGCGGTTCACCATATCGCTGAAGTTTTTGGAGCCCATCAATACTTGCAAGTACTGGACATCCCCGCCGTTTTGCTGAATGCTGACAAGACGGTCGGATAGTTTATCTTCACGTTTTTCGATATCTTTTTCGGTTTCGACGATATCATTGGAAATCTTCTCGATTTTCTTGTTCGTTTCCGAGATTTCATTTTCTTTATCACTTAAAGCATTTTCATTCTTGTCGATCTCGTTGTTCAAATCATCCAGCTTCGCCATCAGATTTTCCTGCTCAGCCAGGTTATCCGACTGCTCAGACTTGGCGTCATTGATTTCACCTTCGAGTTCGCTTTGCTTATTGTTGTTTTCCTGCTGCTTCTTCTGCAGTTCGTCAATTTCGCTCTGAACGTCAGAGGAAGATTTCGCGGATGTTTGAATCGGAGTATGTAGGATTGTTCCTGCAGCTAATGCAGCTACAAGAACGGGCTTGATCATCTTCTTCATTTCTTCTCTCATTCCCTTTCTTCCTTTACAAGCTTATATATTGTTAGGTTAGTTAGACTTTAAGAAATTTACGGACACTCATGACACTGCCCCAGACACCGATGATTGCACCGATTGCAAGTAATATCCCTGCAAGCTGGAATGCGAATGGTGAGTAAGGGAGGATCTCGACGAAACCGATGCTGATATCATCTGTCATGTTCCCTGACAGGTAATAGTATCCGACGAGTACCAGTGCAATTGGGATGATGGCCCCCAATACTCCAAGCAGCAGTCCTTCGATGAAGAACGGCCAGCGGATGAAGGAGTTGGTCGCACCCACCAATTTCATGATGCCGATTTCCCTGCTTCTGGCAATGATCGTTATTTTGATTGTGTTTGAAATCAGGAAGATGGCCGTGAATACCAGCCCAAGGATAAGAACTGCACCGATTATGCGGGCGTACTTACTCACAGTAAAGAGATTCTCTACTGTCGCTTTCCCATAATCCACCTTGTCCACTCCGTCCAGTTTCGCAACTTCGTCAGCCACGCCAGCCGTATCATGCGGATCGGACGTCTTGACGATGTAGGTATCACTCAATGGATTGTCTTGTTCGAATAACTCCCAATCGGTCTGCCCCATATCCTCCATCAGCTGGTTCAACTGCTCGTCCTTCGAGGAATACTTTACGGAACCAACCTTATCAATCGATTCAATCTCACTTTGGATGGACTTCACTTGGTCCTGACCAAGTGTGGGATCGAGATAGACGCTCATTTCGACATCCGACTCGATATTGGTTGCAAACTTGTTCAAGTTGAACACGACAGCCAGGAAGACACCGACTAAGATCAAGGTCACAGTTACCGCCCCGATCGAGGCGATGGTCATCCAGCCGTTACGGAAAATATTCTTGGACCCTTCGCGCAGATGGCGTTTTGCGGTATTAAACTTCATACCCGTAATCACCTCCTGCTTCGTCACGGACAATTCTGCCATTTTCAATGGCGATGACGCGTTTCTTGATTGTATTCACGATTTCTTTGCTGTGCGTTGCCATGATGATCGTCGTACCTTTTTGGTTGATATCCTCCAGCACCTTCATGATGCCCCAGGATGTCTCCGGATCAAGGTTCCCGGTTGGCTCATCGGCGATGACGACCTTCGGATTATTCGCTATTGCCCGGGCAATGGCGACACGCTGCTGTTCCCCTCCTGACAATTCATCAGGTAATGATCTGGCTTTATCCTTTATCCCGACGAGATCCAGCACTTCCATGACACGATCCCGGATGATTTTAGGAGATTCTTCGATTACTTCCAAGGCAAAAGCGACATTTTCATAGACTGTCAGCTTCGGAAGCAATTTGAAATCCTGGTACACAACACCTATTTTCCTTCTGACCCTCGGAATATGGCGTTCCTTATATGTGCTTAAATCTTTGTTATCGACTTTTACGATTCCAGTGCTCGGTTTTTCTCCACGGAAGATCATTTTTACGAATGTGGATTTACCAGCTCCGCTCGGTCCTACCAAATACACGAATTCCCCGCTGTCGATATGCACATTGACGCCATTCAGCGCCGTAACGCCATTGGCATATGTCTTATGCACACCCTTCATTTCTATCATGTTTTAACTCACCTTTGTTTTTATTCTAATCTGCTAATTTACGAACTAAATTATGTCGAACTAATCTGCTAATCTATTAACTAAGTATGTCGAACATTGGCGAAAGCAATCGAAAAAGCTCTCGAACCTGAAATCATTATAACATCTTATTTGTATTTTTTTAGATGAATTAATATTACATTTATATTTCAAAATATGACAAAAGACATGTTTTTTGAAATATTTTATGCTGTATGCTGTCGATTTTTCGTGCTGACAGGGTCCAAAAACACAACAAAATACCCATACAGCTCGTGTATGGGTATTTGTCACAATCACGCTATTCCTGCTGATTCCGAAGCCATTCTGCGATTTTCTCCGCCTCTTCTCCCTCCGCTTGGCCGGCTGGCATACCGCCCTTGCCGTTTTCCATGATTTCCACAAGTTCTTCTTGTGTATACTTGGAGCCCAGGGTATCCAGGGGAGGGCCCCCATTGCCGCCGCTCAAATCCTGTCCGTGACACATGGCACAGTTGTTTTCATAGGCTTCTTGCGGTGTTTCGGCTGTTTCATCCTTGCTGCCGCAAGCTGCCAGGATAAACAGGAATGCAAGAATGGTGCTTGCTATCGCCATTTTTTTCAAGAGAATCGCATCCTTTTCTTGTGAGTGGAATAACGGTTCAGCTTGTTATGTTACAGAAGCTTTACAGAAAGCCCTTATAATGTGGAACGCAAATACGCGTTGATGAACGGATCAAGCTGTCCGTCCATCACAGCCTGTGTATTTCCCGATTCTTCATTCGTCCGATGATCTTTTACCATGGAATATGGATGGAACACATAGGATCGGATTTGGCTTCCCCAGCCGATTTCTTTTTGTTCCCCGCGGATTTCGTTCAGCTCTTGCTGCTGCTTCTCGATTTCAAGCTGATACAGCTTCGCTTTCAGCATCTTCATTGCATGTTCGCGGTTTTTGATCTGCGAACGTTCGGATTGACATGTCACGACCGTATTGGTGGGGATATGCGTGATCCTTACCGCCGAATCGGTCGTATTGACGTGCTGACCGCCGGCACCGCTCGAACGGTACGTATCGATTTTCAGATCCTCTGTCCGTATGTCCACATCGATGTCATCATCGAATTCCGGCATCACATCACAGGATACAAATGATGTATGGCGGCGTCCGGAACTATCGAATGGCGAGATACGCACAAGACGGTGCACGCCTTTTTCTGCTTTCAAATAGCCATACGCATTCAAGCCTTTGATCAAAAGGGTCACACTTTTCACACCAGCTTCCTCTCCAGGAAGATAATCAAGTGTTTCCACTTTGAAGTTATGCTGTTCTGCCCAGCGCGTGTACATACGCAGCAGCATGCTCGCCCAGTCCTGCGATTCCGTCCCGCCGGCACCTGGGTGCAGTTCAAGGATGGCATTGTTCTTATCATACGGTTCACTCAGCAGCATGAGCAGCTCGAATTCATCGAGTGCTTCGCGCATCGATACTATCTCTTCTTCCAGCTCGCTGCGAAGATCCTCGTCTTCTTCTTCCTTCACCAATTCGAAGGAAACCTCCAAATCTTCATGGCGGGAAACCAGTTTTTCATAGCCTTCCACTGATTCCTTCAAGCCATTGGATTCATTGATGACTTTCTGGGCTCCCTGCTGATCATCCCAGAACGTCGGTTCCAGCATCTGATCCTCCAGCTCAGCGATACGGGCTTTCTTTTGATCTAAGTCAAAGAGACCCCCTAAAGTCAGCTAATTGTTTATCCATACGATCCAGTTCATTTCTGATTTCTGCAAATTCCATTTTCTCTCACCTCATATAAGTCTATGACCGGGACTTCCGGCATCATTGTCCGTGGCAGTTCTTGTATTTTTTGCCGCTTCCGCATGGGCATGGGTCATTTCGTCCTACCGTTTCGCCTTTGACGATCGGGGATTTTTTCTTTTTCTTATCTGCTTGGGTATCATCGCCGCTGACAGCTTGGACACCTTTAGCAACCTGTTCGCGCTGCAGGTTATCACGGATTTCCGCTTTCAGTACATAGCGTGTCACTTCTTCCTTGATGGAAGTGATCATCGCTTCAAACATATTGAAGCCTTCCAGCTGATATTCCCGGAGCGGATCGTTTTGTCCATAAGCACGCAAGTGGATACCTTGGCGAAGCTGATCCATCTGATCGATATGATCCATCCATTTCGTATCAACCGTACGAAGCAGGATGACCTTTTCGAATTCGCGCATTTGATCAGGTGTCATTTCTTCTTCCTTCTGTTTCAGATGCCCGCGAATCTTTTCAAGCAGCAATTCTTCGATTTCTTCTTCATCTTTATTCTTCAGCTCATCGACTGTCAGCTTGTCCTGCGGCAGTAAGTTGGCATGAGCGTATTCAACCAATGCATCGAGCTCCCATGCTTCATCTGAATCATTTGCTGTATGTGCTTGAACGACCATATGGACGGTATCCTTTATCATTTCTTCGATGATCGGGTTCAAATCGTCGCTGTCGATTACCTCGAAGCGCTGTTTATAGATGATTTCCCGCTGTTCACGAAGCACATCATCATAGGAAAGCACCGTTTTACGAGAATCGAAGTTGTTGCCTTCCACTCGTTTTTGAGCGGATTCGACAGCACGTGATACCATTTTGCTCTCGATCGGTGTGCTGTCATCCATGCCTAGACGATCCATCATATTGCGCATATTGTCGGAACCGAACCGGCGCATCAATTCATCTTCCATGGACAGATAGAACTGGGTCACACCCGGGTCTCCCTGACGGCCGGCACGACCGCGCAGCTGGTTGTCGATACGACGGGATTCATGACGCTCTGTACCGATGACAGCAAGACCGCCCAGTTCCCGCACACCTTCACCAAGCTTGATATCCGTACCGCGTCCAGCCATATTCGTGGCAATCGTCACAGCGCCTTTTTGACCCGCGTCCTCGATGATCTCTGCTTCACGATGGTGATTCTTCGCATTCAATACATTATGCGGCACACCGGCGCGCTTCAGCATCTTGCTGATCAGTTCGGAAGTCTCGACGGCTACTGTACCGACAAGCACTGGCTGGCCAGTTGCATGGCGGGCCTTGATTTCTTCGACAACAGCACGGAACTTGCCTTCCATGGATTTGAAAATGAAGTCGGATTTATCCTCACGCGTGATTTCCCTGTTGGTAGGGATGACAAGCACATCCATGTTATAGATATTGCGGAACTCTTCTTCCTCTGTCTTCGCTGTACCGGTCATACCGGCAAGCTTTTTGTACATCCGGAAATAGTTCTGGAAAGTGATGCTGGCAAGCGTCATACTTTCATTCTGGATCTGCAGGCCTTCCTTCGCTTCGATAGCCTGGTGAAGACCGTCGCTGTAGCGGCGTCCCTTCATGAGACGTCCGGTGAAGCTGTCGACGATGATGACCTCGCCTTCTTCGACTACATAATCCGTATCGCGCTGCATCGTCACATGTGCTTTCAGCGCTTGATTGATATGATGCGTAATGGACACATTCTTCAAATCGAACAAGTTTTCCAGACCGAAGAACTTCTCTGCCTTGTTGATGCCTTCCTCCGTCAGCAAAACAGATTTCGTCTTGATATCATTTGTATAATCTTCTTCCTTCTTCAGCATACGAACAAACGAGTTGGCCTGCGTATACAGACTTGCCGATTTCGCAGCTGAACCGGAGATGATCAGCGGTGTCCGTGCTTCATCGATCAAGATGGAATCGACCTCATCGATGATGGCAAAATGAAGCGGACGCTGTACCATCTGCTCCTTATACAGCACCATATTATCCCGTAAATAATCGAATCCAAGCTCATTGTTCGTACTGTAAGTGATGTCTGCAGCATATGCTTCCTGCTTCTGCTCCCGTGTCATGCCCACACTATTGAGCCCGACGGTCAAGCCGAGGAATTCGAATAGCGGACGGTTATTTTCCATATCACGGCCGGCGAGATAATCATTGACTGTGACGATATGCACGCCCTTGCCGGCTAAAGCATTCAAGTAAGCAGGCATTGTACTTGCCAGTGTTTTACCTTCCCCTGTTTTCATTTCGGCAATATTGCCGCCATGGATGGCGATACCGCCAAGCAGCTGTACATGGAAAGGTCGCATGCCGAGCACTCGGTCAGCCGCTTCCCGCACGGTTGCAAAGGCTTCCGGCAGCAAATCATCCAAGGACTCGCCATCCTGATAACGTTTTTTAAATTGCGTCGTCTTTTCTTTTAATTGTTCATCTGTATATCCACGATATTCGTCTGCTAAACTTTCTATTTGTTCGGCTGTTTTCTGGGCACGGCTTACTTGCTTCTGCGTACCGTCTCCAAACACCCGTTTTAGTAGTCCACGCATCATAACGCTCCTCTTTTAAATCAAAAAAGTATAGTCCAAAAATAATAATAACACTAGGCTTGACGGTTTACAAGAAAGGGTAATCAGCCCATCCAAAAAAGCAAAAAACAGCGACGCCAACAGACGCCGCTTAACATGGAAGGAGTGTGCCATGTCGGATATTCGCAGTATCGTAATCGCTACTCCAGCCGCTTGAATACCACCGTCAATGGAATGCGCAGCCTCCAGAGGGGAGACTGCGGCATCCTGGTGGGAGTCTTGCGGGGAAAAGGAAGTCTGCCCCTCAGAAGACACGTGATCCGGAGGACAGATCACGCTGCATTTGTTCGATGCACCAGCGCTCGAGCTGCTCCTGCTTCCATTGAAGTTCTGCCAGCCTTCGATTGGTCGCCGCAATGATCTCGAGAAGCTGTGTGATCGTATGCTCATGCTGTGTGAGTTGGGAATGGGAGACTCTTTGGACAGCATTATCTGAATGTCTGATGGTCAGTACCCCCTTTTGTTGTAGCTGACTTATTTATAACACAGGACTTTCGAAAGGGAAAATGACCGTTTTCGTAAAACGGCCAGGGACTTTCCTCATAAAGCACAAGATTTCCTCACCATCCGACAGTTTTCATCTCTTTTTTTAAGTGATTACGAGATAATCTCCCCATCGTTTTTGCAAAACGGCTTAAATTTAAAAAGGCAGACACGAAAGTGCCTGCCTTGTATTTCTTTTATCAGTTAGGCTCAATGAGCCCATATCTTCCATCTTTACGTTTGTAGACTACATTCGTATCTCCTGTAACGGAGTTCGTATAAACGAAGAAGCTATGCCCCAGCATATCCATCTGCAGGATTGCTTCGTCGGAATCCATCGGTTTCAGGTCAAAACGCTTGTTCCGTACAATTTCGAACGAACTAAGGTCTTCTTCATCTTCAGCCGCTGCGACGACTGCTCCGGCTGCACTTTCATTCTCCAGAGCAGCGAATGCATGCTTCGGTGCATCCCCGCTCTGGCGGGAGCGCCGATTCACTTTCGTCTTATGCTTCTTGATCTGCCGTTCCAGTTTCGTTACGACCAGATCGATCGCGGCATATAGATCGGTATGACTTTCCTCTGCCCGCAGCAGCAGGTTCTTCATCGGGATTGTCACTTCGATCTTCGACTCATTGTTATGGACACTCAAGTTTACGTGAACCTCGGAATTCACCGGAGAATCGAAATATCTCTCCAATTTGCCTACCTTCTTCTCAACGTAGTTCTTGATCGCTTCTGTAGCCTCGACATTCTCGCCACGAATATTGTACTTCATAACAAGTGTCCTCCTTTCATCCTTACGAGGATACTTTCTACATTCCCTTTACAAACCCTTTATAAACAAAAAATAAATCAGAAAAATAAAAAAATGGTCGGAACCTGTCACGAAATGGACACGAATAAAATAACAAACGATAAAACGCCCGGACCATTATAGGTTCGGGCGTTCTTCATTTCCGTTTATCCAAAAACCTGCCATCAAACGTATGCATGCTGGCATATGGGTTGATATATTTTTTACCGGACTGCTTTTGCTTATTGATCATCCGTATATCCATTTTCAATTGCTCGAAAATCTGCTGCACATGCTTGCTGATCCGTTCATTCATCGGCAATAGCGCCTTGCCCAGCTGCTTTTCTTCATTTGTGAAAGGAGGCTTCAGCTCGTCCATCTGTTCAGAACGGATACCCAGCAGCTCTGTAAGGGAATGGACGACTTCTTCCCGATTCTCGGCTGTCACAGGCTGACTGACGAGTACATCCAATTCAGAAGTCGTGTCATACAATGCCTGCACCCGATTCATCAGACAGACGCTCCTGTACCGAATTGCTGCTTGCGCGCCTGTTTGACGACTTCCTTCCAAGTGTCACGGAAATCCGTGATCAGTTCCAATGCAGCACTGAGCGCTTGCGGATCATTATGTGTATTTGCCTGAATCAGCTGCTGATTGATAAAGTCATATAAAGGCATGATTTCTTTGGAGATTGGAATGTCAGGATCCAAAGTAATCATTAACTCACGCACGATATTCTGCGCTTTTTGGATATTGGTATTCTTCGCCTCGATATCCTTTGTTTCCAATGCCTGCTGAGCAAATTTGATGAATTTGATACAGCCGTTATACAGCATGAGTGTCAGTTCACCTGGTGAAGCGGTCTGGACGGAATTTTGCTGATACGCCTGGTAATTTTTTACCGACATGATTGTCATACTCCTTTTACGCCGTTCCGAAGTTAGACATCAGATAAGCGGATTGTTGATTCAATTGGCTTATGGCTTGTTCCATGGCTGAGAATTGGCGCCAGTATCGATCTTCTACATCTTTTAGATAATCCTGATAAGACTCGATTCTCTCATTGACTTCATTTAAGCTCTTGCCAATCGTGAATTGATCATTTGTATAAGTCGATTTACCAGCCTTGTTATAGATATTGTCCATTGTCTTTTTAAGGGAATCTTCCAAACGATTGAGCAATCCCCTTGATTCATCTTCTGTATTATTATAAAAGAGCTTGTGGACCGCATCGGGATCCTCCGTCAAGGCTTCCCTTAGTTTTGTTTCATCTATGACCAGTTTCCCATTATCGCGCCACTCTTTGGAAGTTGTGATGCCGATTTGGGTCAAGTGCGTAAATGTCCCGCCGTTCTCTACCGAGCTGTACCAGGTCGAACGAAGTCCCGAAAGACCAGAGGTCAATGTAGAGTCACTTCTCAACAGACCGCTCTTCGCCTTCTCTTCCCACAACTTGATTTCATCCTCGGACATTTCTTCCTTTTGAGCTTCTGTGAGAGGAGGATAATCGCGGTATTTCTGCTCCGTCAGCTTTCCGTTCACTTCTTCGATCAGCTTGTTATATTCATCGACGAATGCCGTGATTTTTTCGACGGCCGCATCCACATCATTGCTGACTGTCACTGTTGCTGCACCATTTGTCGGAGCCGTGAAGTTCAGCGTCATGCCATTTAAATTATAGCTGTTTTCGGTGGTCGTAATCTCCAGCTTGTCGTTATAAACAAGCACCGCATTCTGGCCCTTTGATTCTTCATTCTCATCCAGATTCAAGAAACTCGTGAAGAAGTTATTGGTGCTGGCATCGAAACTGATCTCCGATCCGCCATCTTTATTGAATTGCCCGGTATCTTTCTTCTCGATGACAACTTTTCTTGTCTGTTCGTCGTAGAAAGCGCGGACACCCGCGTCAGAATTTGTAATATCTGAAAGGATATCATTCAAGCTGTCGGTTGTTTCATAAGAAAAATCATGCACCTGTTCGTTGCCATCTTGATCATATGTCGTGATGGAGAAAGATAAATCGGCTTCTGTGACTTTTTTTCCTCCCGCAAACGTTTGCTCTCCTATTGCAGCGTCAGGATCGAAACCAGCTTCTGCAATGCTTGAACCACTTGTATTGATAGAGGCCTTTGCGATTTGCTTCACATTGATTGTAAAGTTGCCATCCGGAGCGGCTGACCCAGCCGTAACTGTCAAGGCACTGCTTGTTGAACTAGTCGACTTTGTATTGAAGTTTGTCGATAATCTCATGTCTTTGACTTTTTCATAAAAACTATTTAATGAAGTATTCACTTCCCGATATGCATCCTGCTGCCAGGTCAGCGTCGTTTGCTGCTGCTGAAGTTTGTATAATTTCTGGCGCTCTGCATTCATCAATTGTTCCACGAGGGAATCCGTATCGATTCCGGAAGCAAGTCCCCCTACACGCATGGAATTGCTGCTGCTGCTGGAAGAAACACTATCTACCATATGATCACCTGCTCCTTATATTTTTTCATCTACGAGCAAACCCATGAATTCCGCCATCTTGGCATAGGCATCCAATAATTTCTTCGGCGGGATTTCCCTGACGACTTGCTTCGTATCGGAATCGACCACAGTCACATAATAACGTTCCAGTTCTTCATGCAACTCGAATTTCAAATTTGTATGGGTCGGTTCCAAAAATTGATTCATTGTTTCAATCACTTGTTCAAAATCTGATTTGTCAAAATCGATATATGGGTTGGAGCCATCCGAAGCGGTCTCCTGTTTACGTATTGTTTCGCTCGCTGCGGGACGACTTTCTCCCGACTGGTGTGTAACATGCTGTGAAGCGGTAGACAATTTATCAATCATCAAAGCCATCTCCTTGCACATGCGTTTCTTTTTATATCGGCAGAATGACAGGGATGTGAAGAAGCAAAACAAAAAAAACGCAGAAAAAAACGGGCACTTCTTTCTGTACCCGCCTGCTTGTCATCAATTATGGACTAACTTGTGATCCGAAGCCTCACTGGCAAGATAGGCTGCTGCAGTTCATGTGCTGCCTTGTCAAGATCGATCAGCTACCTTTCTGCTGATGGAAAAAGGTGAAACACATCATGTAAGCATTTTCAAATCAGTTAATGGAGATACGGCTGCTAGTACGGATTGCCTGTGTCAATGTTGCGGTTGTTTTGACATTGAAGCTGACTCCCAGCTGGACTGCTGTCTGGGCAATTTCAGGGCGCATTCCGGAAATCACCGTTTCCACCCCGACTAATTTCAGCGCGTCGACAAGATAAAAGATTTGCTGGGCAACCATCGTGTCGATGATGATGACGCCGGAGAGATCGATGAACAGCAAATCGACATCCTGTTCGGTACATGCGCGAAGTGTATTCTCCAATATCAGTTTCGCTCTGTTCGTGTCAATGTCACCTACCAATGGCAGCAGGGCTGTCGTATCATTCAACAGGATGACTGGAGAGCTGAGTTCATTGATCATCTCCTGCTGTGCCTGCAGCTTCCGATTCGAATAATGATGCATTTCCTCCGTCACTTTCAGGATCACCTGATCAACGGCTGTGATTATTTCGCGGTTCCAAAGTTCAAGCATTTCCCGTTCGATCGTGTCTTTATGTAAATGATAAAATTCATTGATCAAATCAAGGTACTGCTTCCGAGTGACAACAAATTCACGGATGATTTGATGCGTGGGCGTATTCAGATGTTTTTCATCCCGCGCAATGGAAATAATCCACTCTTCGAAATTTTTGCTGAAAGTTTCTTTGTCTTCAATGAAGATACGAAAGAAGTGAAGATGAAAATCGTAGTTTTGCTTTTTGAGGTTTTCTATCGTTTCTGGATCACGGGTTGCGTAAACGCCAGAGCTGTTATGCTTATCAAGCTGCCGATACCAATCTTCCGTAAGGTCCTTCGCTTTTTGTTCCAAAAACAAATACAAGTCTTTATTCCTATGCATACTCCTGTTCCTCCTGAGGTTCATTTAACTTCTCTGTTTAAATATATGTAATTTTGCCATTCTTGTAAATTCACAAGTAATAATTTGGAAAATATTCATTCCTCCCGAATCAGGAGGATTGTCCTCTTCTATCTACCCATAACCTATTCATTCAAAACCTATTCCGGAAAAAATAATCGAAAGTAATAAAAAACCGCCCTATAAAGGCGGTTCACACGGGCTGGGTGTAAGCAGCGATTTTCTCCTGGATAAAATCCCACACCCTTGCTGATGACTGGTCATCCTGGAAATGATGGACTTGGTCCCGTATTTGTTTGCGTTCAGCACTGAACCAATTAGGATTTTCTATAAAAGTTGCCAAAGCATCCTGCAGTCCCTCCTGGGTCGTCACTTTCGGACCAGGTGTCCAGTTCGTGTACGAATCAAGGATGAACCCACGATTCTGCTGATACGAATGAAGATCGACAGGCGTATAGATGATAGGCTTATCCAGAAGCAAATAATCAAAATATATCGAGGAATAGTCCGTTATGAGCATGTCGGCCAGAGGCATGATTTCATACAGATCCATACCATAGCGTGTCAGCATTTCATCAGTAAGGAGATGGACACGTGTCTGCCTTTCGAAATGATTCAGGAACAGCTTCTCCTCCGCTGGATGCAGCTTCACTATCAGCTCCAGGTTTTCTCTCTCCAGGAAATCATGAAACTGATCATTATCGAAGCTCTCCATGCCAAACAAATTATCCCTATTCAAATTCGTATCCGCACGGTCATTATGTGCTACTTGCCGATACGTCGGCATAAAGAAAATCATCCTGCTTTCACTTGGATCGATATCGAATTCTTCTTTCAGGAAATGTGTATCCGGCCGCTGAAGCAGCAAATCATTCCGCGGTGCTCCCGTCAATTGGATATGTTCGGGGTTCAATTTAAAGCAGCGGATCATCAAATCACTGAAGAAATCCGAATAAGAACATACATAATTGATGCTGCCCCAACGGTCTGCCAGCACATGCTTATTCTGTTCATTCTTATCCGCAAACCCCATCGCTTTCAGCGGAAAGCCATGCCAAGTATCGATGATCAGCTGGTTTGGATTGTACAGCTTTTTGTTGTGCTTGATATTCGCTTCGGTAATGATCAGCACATCGGCTGCTTTTACTTTTTCCTGGAACTCTTGCGTTTCCTGCTGCTGAAGCAGTTCTGCATCGAAGGATTCACGTATGGCTTCTGGTATACTTTTTGCCAATGCATATGTGTTCGAACCGCTGCTATTGCGCGCTACCATGACTAGCTTTTTGCGGCCTGCCGCGGATACGGACTGCTCTTCTGGACGGTAAGGCGCCTCCCGCTGCAGCTGATCGATTTTCCATGTGCCAGCTTTATTGACCAACTCCAGCCGGCAATATACTTTCTCGGATCGATCTTGCTCCTTCCAAGTCTGAATCAACAGCAGACGCACCGATGCCCTTGTATAATGGTAGTCTACCGATTCCACTTTGGGATATGCGGCTTGCCTGGTCACATCAGCCTCCACAGGATGAAATTCTTCATTAATATACCGCTGTGTAAAGAAGCTTGCTAAATAATCGACTTCCTCTTCTGTTTGAGCGATCGATTCAGATCCATCGATGGCGCAAGTCAAAATATCATCCAGCACTTTATAATAAAGATATTGCGGATCATGTATGGCTTGCTGCGGGATTTCGGAATAGCTTTCCTCCAGCAATGCTGTTTCCAAGCGATCAACTACCGATTCCATATGATATGGCTCGGCCAGTTCCTGACATGCCTCTGCTGGAGGGAGTTCATACACGCCTTCCGCAATCCCCCGCAAATCAGCCAATGTCGGCAGCGGCTCGCCGTACCCTTCCTTAACCGGCACGATTCCTCTGGCCAGTGCCTCGATCGTCAAACGATGCGATGCTTCATCGTTTCCTTTGATGATCAATGCTGTCGCTGATTTTACATGCGGCCAAAAGTCCGCCGCCTCATCCTGCCATAGGATCGATTGTCCGATTCCCATGTCTTGCGCCATGGCCTTGATGGCTGCCTTATCAGGTCCATCTCCGATCATCATGAGATCAGCCTTATCCTGGATAGCCTGAAAAGCCGCAAATAATTTCTCATAATGATGATCAAATAAGGATAGCTCCCCGACAGAGACGAAGCGCGCCTTCTTTTCTGGCCGGGGAATGACATCCTGCTTTCCCAGCAAAATCGGTTCCCCGATCATATGGAGCCACTGCTCCTGAAATGCATAACGGCGCACTGCTTCCTCCAACTGTTCGTTCATCACCAAATGACGATCACTGAATTTCAGCGCCTCTTCGTAACCATATTCTTCAGGAGCTTCTTGCAGCCAGGAATAAATCCGGGGCATCGGTCCATGCAGCTGCGCCACCGCCGTACGGCATACATAATTCATCAGCGGCGCCCGGACCGCCACAATCACATCCGGCTTGCCATGGTGCCGCAGGCTATTCGTATAGCCTTCGATCAAGGAATCTGGGTTCTCATACTCCAGTCCGCTCTTCTCTCCGTAATAGTGAACCTCAGGCAAAGCCGTCTCCCACTTTGCATCCTCGGATCTGTATGATTGAAACACCCTTACCTGATGACCCCGATCAACCAGCAGTTCGATAGTCTTTTTCAATCTTGTTTCCAAGGTCCCGTTCCCATCGGCATAGATGAGGGTGAAATCGATGATCATGCGAGCATCCCCTTTTCAGACAAATAAAAAAAGTAAACGTAGAATACGTTTAC